>NZ_JACSJL010000004.1:0-294162 GCF_018617075.1 Exiguobacterium sp. s123
ACGTTTAATCGTTTCGCTCGATACATTTCCAGCGGTGGAGACGAAATAGGATCGTGTCCAGAGACTCGGCAAATGTTGAAGATGAGGAAATTCCTCTCTTAACTTTTTAGATGTTACTCGCTTTATTTTTGCCATGATGTCAGCAGGGCTTAACGTCGGTGGCGCATTCAAATACATATACGTGTGATCCTTATCGCATGCTAAAGCAATCATATTGATATCTAATTCTTCACATATCTCAAGCACCAATTGTTTGAAACGTATTTCTACGTCATGACGAAGAAATATCTGTCTTCTGTACCGAGGACAGAAGACGAAGTGATAATTGATTAGAGAAACAGTAGTATGCGTTCTTCTATAGTTGGTTTCCATATTAATATCGTATCAGTTTAACCATCAAACTGCAACAAGAAGATTTCCAGATACTTAAAGCGCCAAAACCTTCGGATTCTTTACTGACACTCCGCATCCTGCCGAGCTTTCATCCCACCCCTAAAGGAGTGGGCTTTCCCGCTCGGAAATTCTGTAATGGGTCGCTATCGTTTCATCGCACGAATGGATATGAAAAGACCAATCACATATCCGATGATTGAACCGATGACAATCCCGTATATAAACGGAAAATCAACTAATAAAGAGATGACGATTCCGCTAATCGTGCCAAATACAAGTCCTAGCCCGACTGCTGATTCGCGCCATTCGCTCATCTTCATCCCTCCTCTTCTTTCCACTCATTACATACGAATCAGCCAGATTAAACGTTTCATCGTTATCTACTATTTTTCATATAAAAAAGGGACCCAGTATTCACTGACCCCCTTCAAAAAACTATTCGACTGTCGAGACCGCCTCAGCGAGTGCTGCCTCTTCTTCATGATATTTCTCGACAAAGGCATCGAGTAACGCTCGTACCTCATCCGTCGATTTCGTTTCCATCAAGTTATGGCGTAGCTCGCTCGCCCCACGGAATCCTTTGACATAAATCTTGAAGAAACGGTGCAAGTTCGAAATAGAACGCGGCACGTCTTCTTGGAATTTATCCTGAAGGTCCAGTTGCAGACGCAATAGATCAAGGTGTTCTTCCATCGAATGCTCGCGTGGTTCTTTCTCGAACGCGAACGGGTTCTTGAAAATCCCGCGACCGATCATGACACCATCGACCCCGTATTTCTCAACGAGCTCGAGTCCCATTTGACGGTCGAGGATGTCCCCGTTAATGGTGATGAGCGTATCCGGGGCGATCTCGTCACGCAACTTTACGATGTCCGGGATCATTTCCCAGTGCGCGTCGACTTTACTCATTTCATTGCGCGTGCGCAAGTGAATCGACAAGTTGGCGATGTCTTGTTTCAAGAGATGCGTCAACCAGTCACGCCACTCATCGAGCTTCGAATAGCCAAGTCGTGTCTTGACGCTGACCGGGAGACCACCGGCTTTTGCTGCTTGAATGAGCTCAGCTGCAACTTCCGGACGGAGAATAAGACCGCTCCCCTTTCCACGTTTCGCCACGTTCGGGACCGGGCAACCCATATTGATATCGAGTCCTTTATAGCCCATCTCGGCCATCCCGATACTCATTTGACGGAAATATTCCGGATTGTCTCCCCAGATGTGGGCGACCATCGGCTGTTCGTCCTCAGTGAACGTCAAACGACCACGGAGGCTACCTTTTCCTTCCGGATGGCAATAGCTGTCCGAGTTCGCGAATTCTGTGAAGAAGACGTCCGGGCGTCCCGCGTGGGCGACGACATGACGGAAGACGACATCGGTCACATCTTCCATCGGGGCAAGTATAAAGAACGGACGCGGAAGGCCGCGCCAAAAGTTTTCTTTCATCGTAAAATCAGTTCCTTTCATCCATACAGTCCAACAAAATCACTCATCTATTCTATTATGTCCGTCGGATTGTATCAACTGACATTACTCATGATCCGTTTCTTTCGAGCGAATGAGTTGAAAAAAGTGCGGGAATCCTTCGGTCAATAAGTAATGAAGCACACGATTCGTGTATTCCGGTTCAATCGTTCCCGTGCGAAGTAGCGTCTGCAGCACCA
The DNA here is from genome assembly GCF_018617075.1 of Exiguobacterium sp. s123. Taxonomy (GTDB): domain Bacteria; phylum Bacillota; class Bacilli; order Exiguobacteriales; family Exiguobacteriaceae; genus Exiguobacterium; species Exiguobacterium profundum. The sequence goes on from NZ_JACSJL010000004.1 coordinate 2,055, forward strand.
TCCCGTCAATCCCGGCCATCGTCCATGTCGCGACCGCCCGAGTCATCGGCCCTTGCTCGACTCCGTAAGCCCGTACAAAGATCGCTTCAATCCGTGTGATCCAGTCTTCGTATTTCTCTTTGAATTTCTGTTCGATCTCCTCATTTCCAATCATCGCTTCGTGGGCGAGATAAAATTGAAGTCGGCTCTCCGCATCTTTTTGAAGGCGCTCCTGCATACCTTCATAGATTTCCTGAATAATCACCGCCGCTTCTTTTTGATCGTCATGGGAGACGGTCTCAATGCGTTTGACCTCACCGAGCCCCTCGTCCATCACGTCATATAGAATCGCTTCTTTGGATGTGTAGTAATGATAAATCGCACCCGTACTGAATCCGGCCCGCTCCGCAATCCCTCGGAGTGTCGTGCCTTTGATGCCCTGTTCGACGATGATTTCACGTGCGGCTTGTAAGATTTTCAACTTTCCTTCGTTCATCATCATCTCGCACCCTCCTCTGTTTTCAACGCTCATTATACCATAATGATGTGGCGAACTTTCGACACTTCCATGTGAGCTCCCACCCCCTATTGACAGCGTTTACAATACTTTGTTACACTTTTCACATAAACATAACGAACGTTCGGTATGTTTGGCCAGTGCATTTATTTCTGATCATCTCATTTTCGAAAGGAGTGTCATGTTATGTTTTTCTTCGAATCAATCCCTTGGTATAACGTCGTCATGTGGTTCGTCGTTCTTGGGCTGTTGATAGGGTTGAACGAGTTCGTCCGTTCTGGTAAACGGGCGAGTCAACTTATGTTCATGGCGTTACCGATCGCACTGACCCCGGTTTGGTTATTTGTTGTCGATTCGGAAATCACGTCGTGGTTCCATTGGGTGAAGGTGTATTCGGCACTCGCCGGCGCGCTCATCTACATGGTCATCCGCTTCACGAACTACCATAAGAAACATCCTTGGTATTTAGTACTCGTCCCGGCCATTCTTGCCATCAATATCCTGGAGGCCGTTATACGGGAGTTTCAAGTTGGCTTCATGGGATTCAACGGAGTCGTCGACGGTATGAATTACATCTCTGGTGGGTGGAACTACGTCAACGCCTTCGCCGGAATTTTGAACATCCTCACGATCTGTGGCTGGTTCGGGATCTTTGCGACGTCCGGTAAGCGAGTCGATATGATTTGGCCGGACCAAACGAAATTGTGGATCATCGCATATGGGATTTGGAACATTTCCTACGTCTATTCGTGTGCACCGGGTAACGCATTTTATTCCGGATTTGCGTTGAACATTGCCGCAACCATCCCTGCCCTCCTTTGGGCGAAAGGAACATGGATGCAAAACCGTGCCCAAACACTCTCGATTTGGATGATGTGGGTCATGACCTTCCCTTACTTCTTTGCGGTCGGTAGTACGTTCAATGTGAGCGTCTCATATAATCCGGCAGCAAACTGGACGCTTGCACTCATCAGTCTTGCCCTCAATGTTGCGCTCGCCGTCATGCAGGTATCACGTATTATGAAACGACGTCTCAACCCGTTGAAAGACGAGCTGTGGACCGATACCGAAGAATACAAACAAGTCGGTGCGTTACGAGAAACAGAATCACCTAATCCTAAGACAGCATGACAATACCCCATAGTAGATGGAATTCGAATTCCGCTACTATGGGGTATTTTTTGTAGGACTCCATTGTAGTCATAGAGAATATAAACACGAAAGGATGATAACAATGATTTTATGGATTAACGGCGCATTCGGTTCGGGCAAGACGACCTGTGCCAAGCTACTTGAGAAACAGTTGCCGAATGCGTTTCTCTACGACCCGGAGCAAGCCGGATTTTTCATTCGAGACCAATTGCCGAAAAGTCTTCAACAGCCCGATTTTCAGCACCATCCGGAGTGGAGGGAGTTCAACTATCGAATGCTGTCGAAGATTGCCACGTCCTTCGATGGGGTCATCCTCGTTCCCATGACATTGGTGGACGCAACGTATGTAGACGAAATCATCGTTCGGCTTCAGCGGGACGGGATCGACGTACGTCACCTCATCCTTGAAGCGAATCGACAGACGCTCGTGAAACGATTGAATAAACGTTTCGAATGGTTCAACTCTTGGGGGAAAGCGCAGATTGATCGCTGCCAGTCCGCATTTCAATCTGAAATCCATGCGGAAAAAATTATAACGGATCACCTCTCAAAACAAGATGTTGCGCGAGCGGTCGCCAATCATATCGGTCTCACACTTTCCTCAAAATGATTCAGATTCATACATCGCTTCGACCGGCTCGTCTTCCCATCGAATGACGAGCTCACTTGAATGAGATAGACTCAGCTCCACCGCTTCACACGTCGTATCGGTCAACCACATGCAACGGAACAACAGTTGCCGATATCCGTACAGTTCATCGACGATTTCAAAGCGCCCCATTTGAACGAACTGGCTCAACTGTTCAATTGGACACACCGAATAAGTGGATTCACCAAAACGGACGAGCGACGAAGCATCCCGGTCCACGTTCGAGATGGTCACGGTGGCACGACTCGTCCATACCGCTTCCTTTTTGAACAAGTCACGGATCCCATCCGCAAAAACGAGACGGATTGTCGAACCCATAAAAGTCGCTTCCGTGATGACCGCGTCATGCAGGGAAAGCGGGACGTTACGAGTTCGAATCGTATATTGTTTCATCGAATTCCTCCTAAATCAACATATTCGGCAGAATCACACTTATCTCATTTGGATTGAAACCGGATCAATTAAAAATAAATCAGATGACGTTTCATACTCAACAACTTCAGCAGTGATACGTATATTGTGACCAATTCCAAAAGGGTCTGGAATATTATCGCCAGTTAAATTTAAATCAAAGTAGTTTACATTACGAAGCTGGAAATTAGGACCTGGTGTTTCGCCCTCAGTGTAATCACCTACAAGTATCAAATAGTCGAATCGAGTATCATAACTCCCGTGTCTATTTACATATGCAGTGTGTGCATCGAATTCAATTAATCTACCTTTGTATTCTTTTGCAAAATCTTTAGCTAACGGATCAGACTCGTAATCTAAACTCAATACAGCATTTAATTCTTTACTATTATCTCTCGTAAGCGTTTCGGGTTCTTCTTCAATTACCTCTTCAACTTCTTCATCATTTCCTGAACTATCTTTTTCGTCTTTAGAACTGTTGCTCTCACTTGATTCATCATTTTCAAATGTATGGTATGTGATGATAATTTCTTCATCCTCCGCAACCCATTGTCCTTCAGAGTAATCAGTTTTCCCACCTATAGAAACTTCTTCAATTTCTCCATCTTTTGTAATCCAACCGGTAACTAAGTCCTCGATTGCTTTTGTTTTTATATCTTTAAATCCACTTTTTTCAAGGTCAGCCATCACTTCTTTATAGTTTTCGCCTTCATAATAGCTAGCAGATGTAGGAATTTTTATTTGACCTTCATGGTCACTTGCCTCATCCCCACATCCAACTAGTACTGACGTTAGACCAAAAATCATTATGCCGTTTAGAATTTTCTTATTCATATATAATTATCCTCCTGAAAATTGAATCATGTTTTTTAAAGTATGGCAATAAAGAGATTAAATTACCATATGAAAATTATATTTTTAACGAATTTCCATTTTATACTTTCGACAGTTTGGCAAATTAAGCGCAACACTTCCTCAGTGAAGATCTCGTGTGCGGTTCTCCAGTTCAGGCATTTCCTCGGTCGCCCGTTGATTTTGGCGAGCGCGTCCGCGAGTTCGCCGTCTCGAACGTGCCTTCCGGGAAGGCGCCGTTCACCGCATGGATCGCCCCCTCCATCGAGGCCGCGGTGCGGTCCGCGATCGGCAGGACGAGATAGAACCGGCTCTTCCGTTCGATGAACGTCGCGACGCATGCCTTCGATTTCCCACGTCCGGAGACGACGGTGTCGAGCTCCCAATGCCCGAATGTCCGGCGCTCCTTGACCTCTGGCGGTCGTTTCGAGATGGGGAGTCCGATGTTGATGCGCCCGCGCGTCTCGGTCGGATTTTGACGTTTCCCCTTCTGGCGGAGCACGGTCTGGGGCACGTCGATCCGTCCCGCATAGATCCAACGGTAGATGGTAGAGAAGGCAATTATTCCTGTGTAGAGGCGGCCGACGATCTGTTCCGGAGACCAGGTCGCACGCAGCTTCTCGACGATCGTCCGGCGCATCGTGTCGTCGAGCTTCGTCTTGGCACCGCAGTTGGTTTTCGCCTTTTCGTAGCGCCTCTGCGCACGTCCTGATTCATAGCCGGGGTTCCGTTTGATCTCCCGCGAGACGGTCGATGGCTGTCGCCCGAGCCGTCTCGCGATGGACCGGATGGACATCCCGAGCTCCAGCTAGTTCTCTATTTTCACGCGTTCCGTTGTGGTAAGATGGGTGTAGCTCATGAGATTTCCTCCGTCTGAATGTGTGTTGTGGTGACTTCATTCTACACGAGGAAAGCGTCATGGGCTTTTTGTGTTCACTTTTGGGTGTTGCACTTAATTTTATAATTCATCTCAAATAAAAAGAGGTTTTTAAAGTCTTGAGTCCATCCCAAAACCTTAAAAACCCCTTATCTACCACGTACTTTTCAAGCTTACTTTTCAATTATCTCCAACCACGCCACCGTCTCCACATGGATTGAGAGGACAGAATGAATGTCATTTGTGTATGTCCGTTCTCGGAAACATATCCACGACACTTTTTGCACTATCGGTAGACGGGAACATATCCATAGGCTTCGCTGTTTTTTGAAAAACTGAGGTATGCTGTTAATTTTCAGTACCCAATACTGTGAATAACGTTACTCTCCTATTCACTAATGTAATTCAACAATCTTTCTAAAATGTCATGTGTAACTTTTAAGTTGTATTGTTCAATAAGGTGACTTTGCAAATCCATAACTAATAGCAAAGAATTTTTATAGGCTTCAAATAATTCTACCTTATCTAATCGAGCAGTGGTCTTTGCAAATTTTTTATAATTTTCAAGGCTAATTTCTTTTTCAAGGTTTTTACTCATGTTTAGCCAATTATCAGCATTTTTTTCTGCCATACGTATAAGTTGTAGTGTATTTTTTTGAAGTTGTGATAAGAGTTCTAATGAACGAGCATATTCTCCTCTTTTTAGAACGTTGATTCCCATCAACCATAGATTAGAGAAATTACACAACAAAAAATTAGCATTTTCTTCAGTAAGTCTATTTGGTCTTGCACCACTTATCTCTGATAAATAATTTTCTAATTGCCCTGTTTCATCGTAAATAAGCATAGCCTTCGTATCAGGAATATAACCTGAATCTTTAAACGAGGGGATTATGTTCATATCTTTTTCAGAAAGGAAATGAAATTCCCCACGTATAAGATTATCAAAAATAACTACCTCTGTTCCGTACTCATTTTTATAAAGCATCAAGTACGGAGCTACGTCAAACAACCAGTTGGATGAATCAAAGTTCGAGGTTATACTATCTTTCAAAAATATATAGAACTCTATATCAGAGTATTGGTCACCTTCTCCTTTGGTAAACGATCCATACATCATACAAGCTGTAATTCGTTCATCTGACTCAGTAAGATTCTTAACGTTTGCAATTAATTCTTTTTGTTTTAACATTTCTTCACCCTTTCATGTAAATATCTTTTAGTTATTGTGGCAACTCAAAATCTCTACAAACCTAAATTAATATTTTTCGTACAAATGTTATTGCAAAAAGCATCATCATGCTCCACAAACAATAGTGTAGGACAATATTCCAAAATCATTTTTTCAATTTGGATACGTGAAAAAATATCAATATAGTTCAATGGCTCATCCCATATATACAAATGTGCACTTTCACAAAGGCTTTTAGCAATTAGTACTTTCTTTTTCTGACCAGCACTAAAATCCACCATGTTCTTATCAAACTGCTCTCTATTAAAATCCAGTTTACGAAGAATCGTTTTAAATAGAGTTTCATCGATCTTATTATTATAGGCAAATTCAGATAGATTACCTTTTAAATATGAAGTATCTTGCGAAATATAAGAAATTTTTAGTCCACTTGCTAGCATAAAATTTCCGGTAAATTTAATATCATCTCCATTAATCAATTTTAGGATACTAGACTTACCACTCCCATTTTTTCCGATAATGGCAACTCTATCACCAATATTGACTCTGAAATTAAGATTACTGCATACTTCTTTATCTCCATAAGACAATGATAAATCATTCGCTTCTATTAAGCACTCTTTGTGAAATTCAAGTGGTGAAATTTTTAAGTCATCATATTGTTCAATGTTGTGGAGCAGTTCTGATTTTTGTAAAACGGCTTCCTGATGTCTTGACTCAATATTTTTGGCACGTTTCATCGCTTTTGCAGCCTTATGTCCAACATAACCCTTATCCAGTTTTGAACCAGAATTTGTTGTTCCATATTTACTTTTTTCTACTTTATTTGACCAGTTTGAACTACGTTTTGCTGCATAAGACAACCTTCCTATTTCTTTAAGGAGTTTCTTGTTTTCTGCCAGTTCAAAATTATCTTGTAACGTTTTGTTCTCCCACCAAGAAGTAAAATTTCCCTTTTGGATTTCGATATTCGTTTTATTGATAGATAGTATATGGTCAACACATTGATCAAGTAAGCTTCTATCATGAGATACCAAAATAAACCCCTTCTTGCGTTTCAAATAGTTTTGCACTACATTACGTGCATCGATGTCAAGATGGTTTGTAGGTTCATCAATAAGCAGGAAACAACTCGCTGTAAGGAATAAAGCTGCAAGAAGGACCTTTGTTTGCTCACCATTTGACAATGTATTAAACGGACGATATAAAGCATCTTCTTGAACATCAAGCAATGATATTTCACGAAAAATCTCCCAATCCATACATTCCGTACAAATACTCTTCATTACTTCAATTGTATATAGACTCTTATCTTCCACATCATAAGGAAAATACTCAAACTTAACTGTAGAACTTATATTGCCGGAATACGCATATTTGCCAAGCAGTAAATTTAAGAAAGTAGTTTTACCGCGTCCGTTTCTTCCAATAAAACCGAGTTTCCAATCTGTATCTATCTGAAAACTTACATTTTCAAAAATATTGTCATAACTTCCTTCATATGAAAAAGTTAGATTTGAAACATTTATTAAGGACATATATTTCTTCCTCCTTTACATTATAAAAATTTTATAAGCAAAGTCGGTTTTCGGCATTAATTACTCTATAATGTTATCCAACTCTGCAAGGATTTTGTCATGAATGACATAGTATCATTGTCTATCACGTTTATCTTCCTTTCTTTTACAAATATTAAAAGCCGCAAGAAAGTAAATTCTTACGGCTCAAAAACAAATACTATTATTACCTTTTGTTATACATAACATAAGGTTACTGTAATGTATTATTGAGTGTAGAATACTTAACTTTCTTGCAATTTGCATAACAAAACAAACGGTTCTATAGCCGTTTCTTTAAATATCTTATTATGCATCATATAATTAGCAAGAAAAGTTATACATTCTTCCACCTCCAAGTCGTTTTATTATATCATATTATCTTTAAAAATCCAATATAATTCTTCTGTTCTCTTTCTAAAGATTACCCTTCTACATCAATCTCGACTCCTGATTTGAATTCAACGGCGAACTTATCATGAAATACCGTAACTTTTTCTATAAGCCTCCTTACTAACTGCTCATCATATTCCTCTAACTCACAGGATTGTTCATTAAAGAAATCAGTCATTTCAGCGATTCGTTGCCTTTTTCCTTCACGCTCTGCATTTTCAACAAGTGCATTTTGCTTCAATTCTCGAAGGTGGTAGATTTCATCAGCCACATCTTCATAGTCATTCTTGGATTTTGCTTGGATAAGAAGCTGTTGTTGTAATTCTTCCAATTTGCTATCAATATCATTGGTGGCATTATCATTTTCTTCATTAAGTATAGTAGCTATGTTTTTCTGCAACGCCTGGAGGAAGGGTTCTTTGTTAGCCAAAAGTTCGTTAATAGCCTTGACCACTGCTGTCTGCAATGTTTCCTCGTTTATGGTAGGGGCAGTACATTCAGATCCTTTTTCCTCCAAACGGCTGACGCATCTCCAAACAATAGACTTGTAACCTCGGTTATTCCAGTGTACCCGGCGGTAAATATCACCGCACTGGCGAGCAAACTGCAACTGCAACTATGCAGGCACTTAATCTTAAAAGAACTACTTTCTATAAACTGGTGAAGGAAGTGATTGTATGATGACGATGTGTCCACGATGTTTAGAGCTATACAGTGAAATTTGGTCGAAGCCTTGTTGTAAATGCGCCGATAAGACCATTCCTGTTGATATTGAACTCATCAATGTCGTTCAGATGCTGCTCACTAGAGGCTTCGATGTATCTTATGCCACTTGTTACCCAGATAAAGAACAAGGTGAGATCGAAGCTATGGAAATTGAGATTCACTTTAGGGAATTGTATCCGCAGGCTCTCTTTGATGGTCTCCCACCTGACTGGATTGTAATTGACGAATACCCAGTTCTTGGCGGTAAGGTTCTTGATGAACCTGTTGATATCCTTACATGTGCAATCGAATATCGATTTGAAGAGAGCATCCATATTCAAAAGGATATCGCTATAAGCAATCTGGAAACATGGCTCGAAGAGAAAGACCCGCAATCTTGTAGGGCTATCCTTACATTGGCCGGCTTCTGAAAAAGCAAGACCCTCTCAACAGTAATGATCTGCTGAAAGGGTACTTTACTTTAATCTATGACCTTGAAGTGCCTTAATGCGTCTTTAATAGCTTCTACTTTATATTCTGGTGCTGGTTTATATGGGCGTTTTAGTTCTTCAACTGCGTTTGGTGCGTCGTACATCGGCAGGCCTAAGTTTCTTTTGACCTCTGCAATGTTTGCAGTGTGAACTTTGAAGCCGTACTTTTCTTCGATATACTCCTGAATAAGCCTGTAGGTGATACGATCTGGCTGGATTTTTCGGTCGTCTGCGTACTCCATTTTTACACTGATAAAATCGTCTGCACTTTTGTGGGACAATAAAACACACGTCTCAACGTGGCTCGAGTTGCCATTATTGATGTCTACCTCCGAAATTTTGATACCATACGTAAGTGGAAACAGGTCAACCGTTTTTTAGCGTTTTTGAGGTATGAGGGAACATATCAACGGTTTTAAGGTTTTAGGGAACATATCCACTAATTAAAATGATGATACATATTATGATCGAAATTAATCTGCTCAGGAGAAGGAACAAGATACCCATCCGCAACTCAAAGCATATCACCGGCAATTAGTGGGTAAGAATAATCCTACTGATTTTATCAAATGGGATTCCTACCTTTTTTATCGCTTTCTATATTTGAGTAAGTTGACCAGGATATCCTGAGTAAACTAGAACTGCAGTTTCATCAACCCAAACTAATGCAGGATAAATATCACCAAAATGAAAAATTAATTCGTAATTGTCATAACAGCCCTCTCCAATTCCTGCAATTTGACCCCGGCCAGTAAATTCTTATGCTTTGGTATAAAAATACAAAGAAAAAGGATTAGATTTCTCTAATCCTTTGAAATGATTTTTATAAGGAATATATTACTCCACTAAGCTCAGACTCCTTCCAATCGGTCTTCGCTGTCACTCGTCTTCTCGGGAAGTCCTTGCATAGGTGGAACATCTGCTTCTTCGGTCGCTTTGCTTCCTCACGAGCTTCACAACATTTTCGATCTTTGTTTATAGCTCCCAAACACAAGCAATTTTTATATTATTTTTCTCCTAACCATGTCTCATAATTTGACGCTAATTCCTGTGCCTCATTAAAAAATCTGCTTATATGATAACCGTCGCAAACCGCATGATGCACCTGTACAGACATAGGTAATAAAATTTTATTATCCTGCTGAAAATACTTACCCAAAGTAAAAATAGGGATTAGATATGTTGCATCATTGTATATATTCAGGTTGAATCCGGTAAAATTCACCCAAGGAATGCTGGACACATTAATTGTATTAGCAGGTTCACCTGTCTTAGGCATGAAATTCAAAACGTCGCTATAGTTTCTAATATCCTCAAGGTAATTATAGTAAAAACGTGGGAAGTTCTCGTCATACTCTGTCCAAATACTTGAAAAAGTTTCGTTATCCTTATGAAAGACAGTATAACTTGGGTTCATACTATCCCAGTATCCTAACTTACCTTTTTGATCAAAACAGGTGCGGAACTCCTTGTGACGGTTAACCACAGTTGTGATGATATAAATAAGCGTAGGGTACAGTTTCAGGCCCTTAAGTTTAATTTCACGCAGTAAACCAGTTATCTCTATATTTGCAGTCATACTGTAAGTGCACCTAACCGCATTTAAATAATGCTCAAAGTATGGCTTTCTATTCCAATCCTCAATATCTATCAAATTAAATTTCATAAATTAGCCTCCTAAAATTTTATTCTTTAATTTTAGAAGGCTAATTTAACTGCCATCATCATCTTGCAACCTCCTGCTATCCAAGCATCTATATTATAAGCAAGTCCATTATACCACATAGAATTATGTAAATCAAATAGGTTCATAGAATATAAAACAAATACACTTGCTACTACAAATATATCCTTTGTTAATTCGTGTTATTCTACCGATACAAACCAGCAATGTTAAGAATGTGTAATAGTTAGTTATACGGATTATCCTCAACTGCTTCTTGCAATCCTTTGAGAATAACCTCCTAACAGACAGTTTGCCACCATCGCAAAGCATCCTTTTCTAGTTGCTTTACAAATGCATCCTTACCAGTGCAGTAGCCTTCAATATCCTCTGAGAATCGATAAGCCCGCTCCATCTTTAATTCACCATACTCTAAAGCGATGTCTGGATGTGTACGCAGAAAGTCCCTTACTGCTATATGCCTATTAATATCTTTGTGATTGCTTTGCTCAAAAATATGGATCTGGTGTGTCCTGTTATCGCCGCCTTTGCGGAAATATCTACGTCCTTCAATACCAAACTCACCCATACACTCATAACCAATCGCTACAAATTCTTTGTTATGCTTATCAACCAAACTAATATTTGTCACTACGGGCATTATATCAATGATTGATTTAGCGGCTAACCCTTTGACTGCTGTACTGCCAATATGGTAAACCTCCACCAATATATCCTTCAATATATTCTTTATCTTCTGTGATTCATTTTCATACTCTACTTCCCAAAATGGGTCGTACGGAACAACTCGTATAAACAATAATAACCCTCCAATCTCTTTCTCAACAAATAACGTTACGACATTATTAGAAAAAGTCTTTATACTCTTTAACAATGGAGTCGCCAGCCAGAATAGACTATATTGACCAGCGACTACCTTAAATTTAATGTTTCAGATTTATTTTCTTATCACTAATTTCATAAACCACATCAGCCACATTATCGAGTAGCCGTTTGTCATGGGTGATAAACACTATAGTTCCAGAATACTCCTTCATTAATATTTCCAAAGCCTCTAAGCTTGGTATGTCAAGGAAGTTGCTGGGTTCATCCATTAGTAGGATGTTATATCTACCCATAAGCATTTTAGCTAACAATAATTTCATAATTTCACCACCGCTTAAAACAGCTAAGCTTTTTCCTATGTCGTTTTGTTTAATTCCCATTGATGCTAACACAGAACGAATTTCTGAAACATTGTAATCACAATCCTCCTGCATAAATTCCAAGACTTTTTGATTACTGTTGTACTTGTAACCATTTTGTGCAAAGTATCCTATTTTGGCCTTAGGTGAAATAGTAATTCCATCTTCATGATTTAAGATCATTTGGATTAAGGTTGTTTTTCCTGTTCCATTACCACCAGTTAACGCCACTTTTGCTCCTAGAGGAATTTGAAAAGATGCATTTTCAAACAGTGCCTTATCCCCAAATATTTTATTAATTTCCGTACCGACTATAGGGTATGGATTATGAAGCTCCAATGCTTTACTTTGCCTGAAACGAATTCTGCGAATGTCTTCCGGAGTTTCTACATTCCCTAAGGCTGCAATCCTGTGCTCTAGGGATTTAGCGGCATTATGCAACTTTTTCCCCTTACTTCCTATTGATTTTTGATGAGCTAAACGCCCTCCGCCTTCAGTACTTTTTTTCTTTGAAGCACCTTTTGCCTTCTGTTCTATTTTACGAGCCTGTTTTCGCTTTTCCTCCGCAGCCCTTTCCAATCGGGCACGTTCCGCAATAAATTGTTCGTATTGTGCAGCTTGGCTCTTGCGTTCTTCCTCTTTCTGACGAAGATAATCAGAATAGTTTCCCCAATACTCAGTGATTTTGCCATCTTTCAGTTCCCATATTTTATCTACTGTTTCATCAAGAAAATAGCGGTCATGGCTAATAACTAACAGTGCACCTGTAAAATATTTTAGCTGTCCTATTAGAAAATCAATTCCTTCACGATCTAAATGGCTCGTAGGTTCATCCGCTAAAATACCATGAACCTGTGCCGATAAGGCCTGTGCTATTTTAAGCCTTGTTTCTTCACCACCGCTCATGGTCTGTATATTTAATTGCTCAACACCTAGCTTGCCTACAAGTGCAAAATCTTTTTCATCCTGCAGAGTTACTTCGTCCAACTGGGGAATATAGGCAAGTTCACCCAGACGATTCATTTTACATCCTGGGGAAATTAATTCTCCTAAAAGTACCTTGAGTAAAGTGCTTTTTCCTGCACCATTTGCTCCTACTAAACCAATACGGTCATAATCATATACTTCTAATTCATTTATTTCTAAAACATCGCGTCCTTTGAATTCCACACGAATGTCTTTTGCTTTTAATATCAATTCCATAACATTTCCTCCTGTCTATAATCGCATGCTTTCATTTGCTTGTACGCAGGGAAAACCCTGCGATTTTAGCAGGAAGAATTACATGAAAATAAGATACATAAATATCCCTCCAATATTGTTTATTTTAAATCTAATTTTCTAACCTCAGTTATCATTGGGCAAACTATAGCAATGCCAATAATTAAAATACCTGATAGTAAAAACCAATGATTTACACCGATTTTATCAGCAAAGAATCCAGAAAGAATTAACCCAATTGGCATAGCAAGTGACATGATACTTCCGGTCAAAGAAAATACACGTCCTAAATATTCAGGCTTAATTTTCTCCTGAAAAAGAGCTGTTTGCACACCGCTATAAAATGGCACCGAAAGCCCCATTATTGCACAGCAAACTACAAATATTACAAATCCATTTGGAGGAAGTATTCCCGAAACGGCTACACTGGCCCCCATTATAAAAAATGAACTAGTTATTAGTAATACACGCTTTTCGAAGCTCCCTAATCTTCCTAACAATAAGCCTCCTGCTAGCATTCCAAAGGCAAAGGAAATTTCCGTAATAGAAATATGCACAGGTGTTCCATTAAAGTATTCCATGCTTATTAAAGGAAATAGTGCATTAATTGGCATATAAACAAAAGTATATAGTGTTCCTAAGAGTAATAAGGCAAACAATCCTTTGTTTTGTCTCAGAACGACAATTCCTTCTTTCATTTCTCTTATGAAATTTGGTTCCAAACTTTGCACTTGATTACCCAGCTTAGGTATACGTACAATTGCTACCGTAATAGATGCAATCACAGCACCCAATACGTCGATGGCAATAATAGCATTTAAATCCCAAACGGAGTATAAGAGTGCTGCAACTGCCGGACTAACAATATAGCTTATAGACTGCAAAGACTGACTATAGCCTGCGCATTTCGTTAGCTGTTCTTCTGGTACTAAAAGTGGTGTAACCGCATTGAGCGCTGGGGTATGAAAAGCTGTTCCAATGCTACGGATAAACAATACTATCATAACCATCCAGACAGGTAGCTCCATATAGAATGCAACAATAGCAAGCACTGCACCAGCTGCTGCGATAATTAAATCGGCACCAATCATTATCTTCTTCCTATCATGACGATCCACTAGCACACCAATGGCAGGCCCCAAAATCGCATAGGGTAAAAAACCTACTAATGAAGCCATAGACAAGACCATCGCAGATCCTGTTTTTTCTGTAAGGTAAAAAATAATCGCCATTTGCAGGATGGCACTAGTGATTAATGATACTGCTTGCCCTGCCCATATTGCATAAAATTTTCGTTTCCAATTGTTGTATTTTTCCATTTATATTATCTCCTGCATATTATTTTGCTTGAATTTCTATTTTGAATAGCATTCTAGGCAATAAAAAATGCAGGCCAAACCCCACAATGTGGCTTTTGGTCTGCATACATACAATTTGGAAACATTCATATTAAAGACATAGTTAAATAAAGGTATAGTTAAATAACCAATATCCTCACCGTAACTAACGAATGCTCAATATCGTATAAATAAGCACAACAAAAAAGCCTATCATCGGGGATAGATTCTGCTTTTTTTATTGCCAGCTTATCTTAAACGCATTGAGGCTGTCATAGTTTCGGTTCCTCCTACATCTTTATTTATATCAATTTATAGAATAACACAACAAGATGATATGTTCAATATAAAAATTATGGAATGAGTCTCATACTTCCAATTCGATGCCAGATTTAAAGGTTATGATAAAGTGGTCTTCATAGACTGTAACGCTCTGGATTATCTTTCTCACAAGCTTATCGTCGTACTCTAAGGTACGGAATTTATTATTGCGGATAAATTCAATCAGCTCATTGATTCGCTCGTTCTCGCCACTGAGGGAGGCATCTTCTACTAAAAGGATCTGTCGCTTGTCTCTCAGCTCATCAATCTCATCTGCTAGGTGTTCATAGTCTTGACCCTTGTTCGCCAGCTTGATAAGTTCTTTTTGCTTTTCCTCCAGTAAGTTGTTAATCTCTGAAATTTGGTATTCTGTGGTTTCACCAATCACAGCATGAATATTCTCTTCCAGGGTCTTTATCATGTTGTTGCCACCTGCAAGCAGCTTATTAATTGCGGTCATTACAGCACCATAGAGTTCATCTTCTTTTACGGTTCGGTTCTTACAAACTTCAGGACCTTGCTCGATTCTAGTCACACATCGCCAGACAAATTCTTTTCTGCCGTGAATATTCCAATAGGTTCTCCTATAAATATCGCCACATTCTCCACAGAAGGTAATGGCACTTAAAGCGTACTTGCTACTATAAATGCGTTTGTTCTTGCCTTCTCCTGTGTAGATATTGCTTCTCCGATGAATTTCTTCTTGCGCCTGCAAAAATAACTCTTTAGGAATAATCGCCTCATGGCTATTTTCAACATAATACTGGGGAAGATGACCTTCGTTCTTCACTCGTTTCTTGGTCAGAAAATCTACTGTGACAGTCTTTTGCAGAAGGGCATCTCCGATGTATTTTTCGTTTTGAAGGATCTTCTTAACCGATTCCGGTCGCCATCTTGGTTTTCCTGCTGCTGTTAAAATACCATCCTTTTCAAGGCCTCGACCAATGCCCACTAGACTCTGACCTTCAAGGTATTCTCGGTAGATGCGTTTGATAATCTCAGCTTCTTCGGAGACAATAATTAAATTTCCATCTTCATCTTTGCTGTAGCCCATAAACCGCTTATGGTTGACCTGCACCTTTCCTTGTTGATATCGGTACTGTAGCCCAAGCTTAACGTTTTGTGAAAGGCTCTGGCTTTCCTGCTGTGCCAAAGATGCCATAATAGTCAGCAAAACCTCACCCTTGGCATCCATTGTGTTTATGTTCTCTTTTTCAAAATAGACAGATATGTTTTTATCCTTGAGCTGTCTAATGTATTGAAGGCAGTCTAGGGTGTTACGTGCAAATCGGCTGATTGATTTTGTAATAACCATGTCGATGTTACCATCCATACACTCTGCAATCATACGATTAAATTCGTCACGCTTTTTAGTGTTTGTACCGGAGATACCATCATCTGCAAAGATGCCAGCAAACTCCCATTCATTATTTTTCTTTATAAACTCTGTATAGTGTGCGACCTGAACTTCATAGCTAGAATTTTGTTCTTCTGTTTCTGTAGAAACACGGCAATAGGCAGCAACACGAAGTTTCTTTATCTTTTCTTTTGCGGCTGTACTTCCTACCCTTTTACGAGCAGGAATAACCATTATATTTTTCTCTGTCACTTTATTCCTCGCTTTCTATCAGACTGTATAAGTATTCTACTCGTTCAAAAGGATCCACTGGCGTCTTATTATCTGCCTTTTTCATTTTGAATCGTTCTTTGGGTGGAGGAGAGGTGAAAGCAGCAAGCTCTACCACTCGTCCTAAATCCTTTGCACGTTTGTCTCTAACTTCTTCAGCTTTATCAAATATCTCTTTATCAATGATTGCTGGATACGTATCATTTCCGAGGTAGTTGACGTTTTTCAAAATGCGCCCCATCACAGAATGTGTCTTTTCAATACCTGCCTGTTCGCCAGCCACTGTAAGGGATAGTCCTGATATGTATTTCTCAAAGAATACCTTTACTTGACCTGCTGCCTTTTCATCGACAGTAACCACTCCATCTTGAATTTTGTATCCATATGGAATATATGCCATTTATCTCACCACCTTTTCTTTCAGGGAAAGACCGCATTTCAAATTGAATGTCAGATCATCCCTGGAATTTACAATGATGTTCACTACAAATTCTTCAAATAGTTCTTCCGTGTAGTCACCATTAAAATTATCTGCTGACACATAATTAATGAGGTCCTTTATCTCGTTTGCTCGCAAAACCCCACTCGCGGAATTTGATACAAGGTTTGTTTTTTCGGTTGAAAGATTTTTCATCTCACTATCTAAAACATTTCGTTCCTGATTAAAAAGAGCTGGCTCAAGGAAACCTTTGGCCATCAGTGTAATAAGGGTGTTGCGTTCTTCCATGAGTTGCTCCATTCGCTTATCAATAGCATCCATTCTTTCACGGTCGCTTTCTTCATCGATTTGGCTAATTGATTTGAAAAGTGGCTCTAGGATTAGCTTGTTACTGAAAGCAAGCTTGTTCATCATGGTGGTAAATGTGGCTTTTATTTCTCCATCTCGCAGAAACAACATGGAACAGCTCTCTTTGTCTTCGATGTGACCGATGCAACTCCAAGCAATATAACTCCTGCCAACTGAGTAGTTTGTCTTTCTCCTAAAATTGCGACCACACTCTCCACAGACCATCTTGCCACTTAGAGCATATCGGTTGAGATAAACGTTCTTTTTCATGCCCTTGCACTTCATCTTGGCTCTCTCATCGATGAGATCTTGTACCTTAGCAAAGTCTTCTCTGCTTACAATAGGTTCATGATTATCCTTGTAGTAGTACTGGTCTTTTTCGCCTGTATTTGGATGGCGATTGTAGTTACTATCGGTGTAAGTCTTTTGAAGTAGGACATCACCCATATATTTTTCGTTTCGAAGCATGTCTATCACCGTGCCTGCACTCCAGTGATTACCTCTACTTGCAGGTATTTTGTCTTTGTTCAAACCTCTTGCTATAGTACCTCCACCTTTCCCTGAAAGGCACTCTGCAAAAATACGTTTGATGATTTTTGCTTCTTCTGGGACGATTACCATTTCACCATCTATATTGGTATATCCATAGGGTGGAGTACCTACATAACTGCCGTTTTGAAATCTCTTTTGAATGGACCATGTTGAGTTTTGTGAAATAGATGCAGACTCTTCTGCAGCAAACCCTGAAAGAATAGAAAGCATCAGTTCACTTTCCATATCACCCGTATTTAGATTCTCTTTTTCAAAATAAATATAAACACCGATATCAATCAGTTTTCTTACTAACTCTAGACAATCTACTGTATTACGAGCAAAGCGGCTGATTGATTTGGTGATAATAAAATCAATCCGACCTTGCTTACAATCTCGTATCATACGGAGCAGTTCAGTCCGTTTCTCCATCTTGGTGCCGGAGATCCCTTCGTCATAATAAAGCCCAGCAAATACCCATTCTGGATTAGACTTAATATAGCGCTCATAGTGTTCACGCTGTGCTTTAAGGCTTTCAAGCTGTTCATCACTATCGGTTGAGACCCTGGCATAGGCGGCAACCCTAAGTTTCGTATTAGGTAGTTGTCCCTGGGGCAGTTCATCTATTTTTGTTATCTTTTTCATCATCTCACCTCGCTTTCGCCCATTACATACATCACTCTAAAAGCTATTAATAGCAAGCTTTTTAGGACATAATCTCGGCTAAACGGGGAGAGAATTTCTGCCTGTTCAAGGCTGATATTTTGTGTAATTCATCCGCTGTTATTTTGCCTTCTTTATATAGGTTTGCGACAATGCTCTCCGCTATGTGAAAATCATATTCCTTTTGTAATTCTTCCTCTGTCATCTGCTCGGTCTTACCCTTTAACGGACAACCATCTTTTACTTCATAAATGTTCATAGAAAAACACCTCCTACCTAGTAGCCATGGCAGAAGGTGAAATCTGATGATTTCTTTAATCTTTTTGATAAAAGTCACATTCATAGCCATCGGCATCAAGGAGCAGCCCTTTCGCCCAAGGTGGCACTTGACTCATCTGTTTACATATTTCAGTAACCGATATTTGAGAATCGGCTTCAATAATGACTTCATCATGGACATGAGCCACAATACGATAAGTACTAAGCATCTTCATTGAATACATCAAAATATCACGGGAGATGGCTTGAACAATATTCTCTACAAACTTAGGACCGTAACTTTCAAGACGCTCCCATTTCTTTGTTCCACCTACCCCTTCATAGGTCACAGACTCACCACCAAACTGATTCTCACCAATTCGAGGTTTTACATAGGCAAGCCTTCTGCCAGAGGGAAGAACGATAAAAAGCATGCCACTAAAACAATGAAACTCGATGCCATGGGTTTTGAACTGCTCCCCGTCAAGTAGACAGGGTAAATAATGAAAACCAACCTAAGCGGCTTGAGACCTGTATTCGACAGGGCTCAAGCCGTTCAGTCGTTTCTGGAGACGATCGTGGTTGTAGAACGATATGTAGTTCTCGATGGCCGTTGTGAGTTCGCTATAGGCCTGGAACTCACGCAAGTAGTACATCTCCACTTTCAAGGTGCCCCAAAAACTCTCGATCGGGGCGTTGTCGAGACAACGTCCGACCCGGGACATGCTGTGGGTCAGTCCCGCGTCTTCCACCATGCGTTTGAACCCTCTCGAGGTATATTGGAACCCTCGGTCGCTATGGATCATCGGACGCGCTCCTGTGCGGAGCCCCGTGATGGCTGGCATCATCGTCTGGAAGACGAGAGCGTTGTTGTTGGACTTTCCGATGCGATAGGCGACGATCGAGCCGTCGTACAGGTCGATGATTGCGCTCAGGTATGCCTTTTTCCCGGCACCATATTTAAACTCGGTGACGTCGGTGCACCATTTCTCGTCCGGTCGGGACGCGCTGAACTCTCGGTTCATCAGATTCTCGGCCACGTGCTGCGGCGTTGACTTCTTATGCTTCTTCCGCTTCCGGCGGATGACCGACTATAAATCATACTTTTAATGTGTCCTAAAGTGATGGGATAAGAATGTACAATTTTGTCTCCTTCTCGCATACTTGTTCACGAGGTGAACGACTATGCAAATTCAATTAAACGTAGACACGACGTTCGAGGTGAACGAACTTACGGACCTACAGAAATTCAACGACATGATGGAGACGATGAACATGAAAATCAATAAAAGCCAACTCGCTAGAGAAATGGGGGTCGACCGCAGGACGGTCGACAAATATCTCAACGGCTATCAAAAGCCTGATAGAAGGAACCGTGAATCTGTGGTTGACGCCTACTATCCGATCATCCGGGCCCTCCTATCGGAGGACTCGAAACAACGCTTCTATTATCGACGCGTCCTTTGGCAGTACCTGAAGGACAATCACGGGCTGGATTGCGCGGCATCGACGTTCAGGGCATACATCAAACGGCATCCCGAGTTCAGCGCTTATTTTAACGAGAACAAAAAAATGCCCGCCATCGGGCAACATGTCCGTTTCGAGACTGCCCCTGGCAAACAGGCACAGCTGGACTGGAAAGAGTCCATCCGTTACGAGACACGGGACGGTGAAAGAATCGAGGTGAACGTGGCGGTACTGTTACTTTCTTATTCCCGCTTTCGTTTCTTCCACCTCAGCCTGTCAAAATCGCAAGACGTCGTCCTCTCATTCCTGACACAGGCCTTCGAAAAATTGGACGGAGTTCCTGATGAGCTCGTGACGGACAACATGAGCACCGTCATGACCGAAGCACGAACGAGATATGGCGAGGGCGTCGTGAACCGTCGGTTCGAGGAGTTCGCAAAGGATTTCGGTTTCCAGGTGAAACCTTGCATCGCCGGGCGGCCGCAGACGAAAGGGAAGGTCGAGGCACCGATGAAAATCTTGGACGAGATTCACGCCTACCAGGGCAAATATAATCTCGAGGAGCTGCACGATTACATCGAGAGGCTGTGTGAGCGAATCAATAACGAGGTCCATCAGGGTACCGGGAAGATCCCGATTCTGGAGCTCCAAAAAGAAAAGAACCTCCTACTCCAGCTACCAACTGAACGAGTAAGAGATTCCTATCGCATCAAGCACGTCCGGGCCAAGGTGAACCATTCCAACATGGTGTCGTACCGTTCGAACCAGTATTCCGTACCGATCGGATATGAGGGTGAACGGGTAGCGCTCGAGGTCCATGACGACTACTTGTGGATTTATCATAACACGAAACCCATCGCACAACATCGCCTCACCGGCAACAAACTGAACTATCTGGAACATCATTATCTTCAGCAGCTGAGTCAGACGGTCGGGGAGCACGGCGGCATCGACGAGATGGCTCGACGCAATCTACAGCTCATGGACGAGAGGTACCGATAATGAGGGAGACGAACAGTTACAAGCAACTACGGGAGAACCTCTTGTCGCTCAACCTCAATCAAATGGCACTCCACCTCGACGAGGTGCTAGACTTCGGCATTCAGAGCGGGGCGTCATTGACCGAGGTGCTCGTCAAGCTCACGAATCACGAGATCGACATCCAAGAGCAACAGAAGACGCATCGGATGATCCGAGCAGCAGCGCTACCAAGCCCCAAAAGACTCGACACGTTCGACTTCTCATTCCAGCCGTCGTTGAACCGAGATCAAATCGCAGACCTCCACTCGCTCCGTTTCATCGAACGAAACGAGAACGTGGTGTTCCTCGGTCCTAGCGGTGTCGGCAAGACACATCTTGCGACTTCGATTGGTGTCGAGGCGGCGCTGGCACGGCATAGCACGTATTTCACGAAGTGTCACGACCTCATCCAAAAACTGCGCATCGCAAAACAGGAGAACCGGCTGGAAACCAAGCTGAAATATTTCGCCAGATATAGGCTGTTGATCATCGACGAGATCGGGTATCTCCCGATCGACGCAGAGGACGCCAAAATCTTCTTCCAGCTGATTGACCAACGGTACGAAAAAAAGAGCACCATCCTAACCACTAACATCAATTTCGGTTCGTGGGAGGAAGTGTTCGTAGACCCGAAACTGGCAAACGCCATCTTGGACCGGATCCTTCACCATGCGACCGTCGTGCCGATATCCGGGGACTCATATCGATTGAAGGACCATCGGACGGAACAAACCGTGTCTGACGAAACCGACAATATTGAACATTATTAAACGAGCAAAATTGTACATATAAAGGTTGACATTTATAGACCGACTGGATCCCATGGATATGCATCAAGCGATAGACTCGCTTTTCATTGAACGGGGACAGTCCTTGTTGCCGGCGCAACCGGTTGATGGTCATCGTGATCCGACGGTACCCGTATGTGCCGTTCGCCTGGTCATAGAGTAGACGAATGTCCTCCAGAAGCTTCTCATTCTCTTCTTGACGCACCGGTATGGTGCGATTCAACCATTTGTAATAGGCCGCCCGTGAGATGCCGGCGACTCGACAGAGAAGCACAATCGAAAGGGCTTCCTCTTCGTTCAATTCTTTGATGGCGATATATCGTTGCTGTAGCCGTACCTGGCTGATTATGACCTCCTCTCGATCTCCTCTAACTTTTTTAGAAACAAGATGTCCGCACGAAGAAGTTCATTCTCAAGCTCCATTTGCTGGATACGGCGCTTAAGCTTCTCTTCTTCGCTTAGTTCGTCCTCTGGCTTCGTACGCCCACGGCGGTCCACGAGCGCCTCTGCCCCGCCCGTGTCATACTTTTTGATCCAGCCATAGACCTGGGCATAGGACACCTGAAATTGTTCCGCGGTCTGCTGGTAGTTGCGTCCATTCTCCAAACAATATTTCACGATCTCAAGGCGCTCTTCGAATGTAGTTTTTCTTCCTTTTGTCATAGCTCGATCCATCCCTTTTCTCGAATCTGTTAACTCGCTATGACTAGTATACTTCTTAATCCATTTACGGAGAACAGACCAATCACTGATCTGATACTTGGAGAGTACCTCCATTCTAGTGAACCCATCGAGATAGTCGCGGACGGCCGCGATTTTCAGTTCCTTGGTGTAAGATTTCCATGCCTTCGATTCCTTCAACGCATCGATCCCACAGGTATCGAATTTCACTTTCCACATCTGGAGGGTGTGCCTAGAGACGCCATGAGCCTCCATGATTTCTTTCCAAGTATATGTTTCTTCTTCCATCATGCGCAGCGCACTCAATTTTTGTTCGAGCGTATGCCGACTTCTCGCCATAAAAAAACACTCCCCAATCAGATAAACAGATTTTTTATTTCATCTGTCTACCTATTGGGGAGCATATCAGATGCCGTCAATACAACATTCTTAAGGGTTTCTATCTTTATTTTAACTCCAGCAGTGCGACCGTTTCGACATGCGCCGTATGCGGGAACATGTCGACCGGTGTCACTTCCATCAAGCGATAACCTCGGTCAGCGAGGTAACGCATATCGCGCGCCTGCGTCGCGACGTTACACGAGACGTATACGATTCGCTTCGGTCCCATCTCGACCATCGTCTCAAGGAACGATTCGGCACAGCCTTTACGTGGTGGGTCGACGACGATGACATCCGGATTCACACCGTCTTTCTTCCACTGTGGAAGTACATCTTCCGCTGCACCACATGCGTACGTCACATTGTCGATCTCATTGACAAGCGCATTCTGTTTCGCATCCTCAATCGCTTCCGGAACGACTTCAACACCATAGACGTGCGCCGCCTTCCGGGCGAGGAACAGACTGATCGTCCCGATTCCGCAATAGGCATCGACGACTTGTTCCGTACCTGACAGTTGTGCGTACTCCAGCGCTTTCCCGTACAACTTCTCCGTTTGGACCGGGTTGACTTGGAAGAACGAGTGCGGAGAAATCGTGAATGTGAGTCCTGCGATCTTATCCTCAATCGTCTCATGACCATAGAGCAACTTGTTCACCGCTCCGAGGATGACGTTCGTCTTGTCCGGGTTGACGTTTTGCATGATCGACGTCACGTCTGGGAGACGCTCGACGATATCGGCGACAATCTCATTCACGCCTTTTAGCTTCGTCGTCTTCGTGATGAGGATAATCATCAGTTCACCCGAATGGTACCCGTAACGGGCCATGACGTGACGGATGACCCCACGTCCTGTCTTCTCGTCATACGCCGGTACACCACGCGCGTCCAACACATCACGGACGACTTGGATTGCCTGATCATTGCGCTCATCTTGAATCAAACATTCATTCATCTCGACGATGTCATGCGAACGAGGACGATAAAAGCCTGAGACGAGACGGTCTCCTTCTTGTTTGAACGGGACTTGTGCCTTGTTGCGGTAGCGCCAAGGTTCTGGCATGCCAATCGTGTCATGGACCGGCACGTCGAACTGCCCGAGACGCTTGAGCGCATCGACGACACGTTCTCGTTTCTGGCGAAGTTGTCCTTCATAACTGAAGTGTTGCAGCTGACAGCCGCCACACTGATAAAAAATCGGGCACGGTGGCTCGACGCGGTCGGCGCTCGCTTCTTTCACGTTCAACAATCGGGCGAACCCATACTGCTTGTTCGTCTTCGTCACGACGATTTCGACCGTCTCACCCGGTAACGCGTTCGGGACGAACAGCGTATAGCCGTCGACACGTGCCACACCCGCCCCTTCATGGGTCAAGTCGTGGACATGGACATCGAGACGATCATTCTTTTTCACTGGTAGCATACGAATGCTCCTTCCATTGCAAATAGGAATGACAGATGTCGTCATTCCTATCTTTTCACTCTGCTTTATCGAGCGAAACATTGAACAATTGCTTGATCATCTGTTCGCGTTCATATTGTGCATTCAAATCTTCCATCTCGCGAATTCTTGCGTTCGGCGCGAGCACCGTCAAGTGACGGAATAAGTTCCGCATCTCGCCTGTGCATTCCCCGCCGTACTCACCGTCGATGTTGAGACTCATCGGCTCGGTCGTCTTCATCCGGACGCGGCTCGTCTTCACGTGCTCGACGAGTGAACTTGATAAGTGCTCACCCCGAAGGAGTAAACGGACGACGTGGATGAATTCGAACAAGTTACATTTCCGCAAAATGAACAGATCGAACAACCCGTCATTCAACGACGCGTGTGGTGAGATTTTTTCAAATCCACCGACCGAGTTCGAGTTCGATGTGAGGAAGACCATGACCTCGCCTTGGAACGTTCCTTCATCGTGTTCGAGCTCGATGTACGTCGGTTTGATGAGCGGAAGTTTCTCCATCCCTTTTACGTAATAGGCGAGCTGTCCGAGTGCTGTCTTCAACTTCGATGGCACCTCGTACGAGAGCTCGGTCATGATGCCACCGCCAGCGATATTGATGAAATAATGGATGTCACCTTTTTCGCCTTCGATTTCCCCAAGGTCGACCGGCATCTCGAACCCGTCACAGATGACGTCGAGTGCACCGACCACACTTAGTGGAATCCGCATCGCCCGGGCGAAGTCGTTCGTCGTCCCGACCGGAATGAGTCCGAGCGTCGGACGATTCTCTAGCGGGGCGAGCCCCGAGATGACTTCGTTCAATGTCCCGTCTCCGCCTGCGGCGATGATGAGGTCGAACTCGGCCGCCGAGGCCCGTTTTGCTTCGAGCGTGGCATCACCAATCGCTTTCGTCGCATACGTCGACGTCTCATAACCCGCATCCTCGAGGCGGTTCAAAATGTACGGGAGTTCCCGTTTGATCACTTCTTTACCAGATGTCGGGTTATAAATGACCCGCGCACGTTTCCGTTGCATATTGATTCTCTCCCCTATGCTCAACTCGAGCGAAAAGCGAGACACAAGTGTCTCGCCGCCTGCTTAGCGTTTCGCAATCTCTTCGTGGAACAAGCCATCGAGGAGTGCCGGGTTCGCCATCCCTTTCGTCTGTTTCATGATTTGGCCGATGATGAAGCCTTTCGCACGGTCTTTCCCGTTCTTGAAGTCTTCGATCATTTGCGGATGCGCCTCGAACAATTCGAGGATGTAGCCACGAAGCAAGTTCTCGTCCGAGATTTGGGCGAGTCCGTTCGCTTCCACATACGCTTTCGGATCAGCGCCTTCTTCCATCATCGCCGTGAAGACACGCTTCGCGATTTTCGATGAAATCGTCCCTTCTGCGATCAAGCGGATGAGCTCAGCGAGTGATTCCGGTGTCAACTTCATCGTCTCGACCGTTTCATCCGACTTGTTCAAGTGACCGAGCACTTCACCCATGAGCCAGTTCGCTGCCGCTTTCGGCTCCGCACCGGCCGCTGTCGTCGCTTCGAAGAAGTCCGAGAACTCACGCGTTGACGTGAGGGCTTTTGCGTCGTATGCCGAGAGACCGTATTGGCTCATGTAGCGTTCACGACGAGCTGCCGGCATCTCTGGAATCGTCGCGCGGATGCGCTCTTTCCATGCCTCATCGATTTCGAGACGGACGAGGTCCGGTTCTGGGAAGTAACGGTAGTCCGCTGCCCCTTCTTTGACACGCATGAGAATCGTCTTTTTCGCCGCTTCGTCGTAACGGAGCGTCTCTTGACGCATGACGCCACCTGAAAGAAGCAATTTGCGATGACGCGTCTCTTCATAGTCGAGTGCCTTCAAGACGTTTGAGAACGAGTTCAAGTTCTTGAGCTCTGTCTTCGTACCGAACTTCTCCTGTCCGAATGGACGGACCGAGATGTTACAGTCACAGCGAAGTGACCCTTCTTCCATCTTGACGTCCGAGACGCCAGCGAACGAGAGGACTTCTTTCAAACGCTCGAGATACGCGACCGCATCTTTCGGTGAGCGCATATCCGCTTCACTGACAATCTCGATGAGTGGTGAACCGGTCCGGTTGAAGTCGACGACCGAGTGCTTCTCGCCCGTGTGGTTCATCTTCCCGGCATCTTCTTCCAAGTGCACGCGCTCGATGCGGAATCGTTTCATCTCTCCGTCGACTTCGACGTCGACGTGACCGTTTGAACCGATCGGCTTATCAAACTGCGAGATTTGATACGCTTTCGGCGTGTCAGGGTAGAAGTAGTTCTTGCGGTCGAACTTCGTATCTGTCGCAATCTCACAGTTGAGTGCCATTGCCGCTTTGATGGCGAGGTTGACCGCTTCTTCGTTCAATTTAGGCAAGACGCCCGGGTGTCCGAGACAAATCGGACACGTCTGTGTATTCGTTTCGGCACCGTAAGTGCGTGAGCAGCCACACCAAATCTTCGACTTCGTGCTCAGCTCGGCGTGCACCTCGATCCCGATGATCGTTTCAAAGTTCATCGTACGTCCTCCTTAGAGCTGTGGCATCTTGAAACCGCCGTTTGCTTGTTCAAAAGCATGGGCCACGCGGTAAAGTGTTGATTCGGTAAAGTGATTTCCGATAATTTGAAGACCGACCGGAAGTCCTTCCGAGAGACCTGCCGGGACCGAGATGGCCGGGATACCCGTCAAGTTAACCGGAATTGTCATGATATCGTTTGCGTACATCGTGAGCGGATCTTCGAGCTGTTCACCGAGTTTGAATGCCGTTGTCGGTGCAGTTGGTCCAATAATTGCATCATAATCTTTAAAGACGCGTTCAAACTCTTGAATCATGATTGTCCGGGCTTGTTGCGCTTTCTTATAGAACGCATCATAGTACCCTGAGCTAAGCGCATACGTTCCGAGCATGATTCGGCGTTTGACCTCGTCTCCAAACCCTTGTTCACGTGAGTACGTAAACACTTCGTCGAGCGTGTCCGCTTCGGCGCGACGTCCATAACGGATGCCATCGAAACGAGCCAAATTTGAAGAAGCTTCTGAAGACGCAAGCAAATAATATGTTGGGAGGGCAAACTTCACAGACGGAATTGATACCTTTTCGACCGTGGCACCAAGAGACTTGAGTGTTTCCACCGCTTGCTCGATTTGGGCACGGACTCCGTCCGATACGCCATCAGACATGAACTCTTCTGGGTAAGCGAACTTCATGCCGTTGATATCGCCATCAAGAGCTTTCGTATAATCTGGGATTTCGACTGATGATGACGTAGCATCCATGTCGCAATGACCCGCAATCATATTCAATAAGTAAGCATTGTCTTCAACCGTGCGCGTGAGCGGGCCGATTTGGTCGAGTGACGACGCGAAGGCGACGAGACCGAAACGTGAGACGAGACCGTACGTCGGCTTCATCCCGACGACACCACAATATGCGGCTGGTTGACGAATCGAACCACCCGTATCCGAACCGAGGCTGAAGAGGACTTGCCCAGCTGCGACCGATGCCGCTGAACCGCCTGAAGAACCTCCTGGTACACGAGTCGGGTCCCATGGGTTACGGACAGGCTTGAACGCTGAGTTCTCGTTTGATGAACCCATCGCGAACTCGTCCATGTTCAACTTCCCGATTGTGACGGCACCGGCGTCATGAAGACGCTCGACGACCGTCGCATCGTGTGCCGGGACGAAGTTCTCGAGGAACGTCGAGGCACATGTCGTCCGCATCCCTTTTGTGACAATGTTGTCTTTTACACCGATCGGCATCCCAAAGAGCGGGTTGTCTGATGTTTTCGCAAGCTCATCCATGCGCTTCGCTTGCTCGAACGCATCCTCATTGAGCGTCAAAAACGCACCGATTTGATCATCCGTCGCTTCGATGCGGTCGAACGACTCTTTGACGAGGTCCGTGACCGTGACTTCGCCTTCTTTTAATAACGTATGCAGTTTCGCTACACCGTGGTCAAATAAACTCATGAAAGGCCTCCTTACTCAAAGACCGCAGGGACACGGACTTGACCGTTCTCCCAGTCAGGTGCCATCCGTTCGACTTCCTCACGTGGAAGTGATGGACGGACCTCGTCTTTGCGTAGTACGTTTTTCAAATCTAGGGCATGGGTCGTCGGTTCGACGCCCGTTGTATCCAGCTCATCGAGTTGCTCGGCGAACTCGAGAATTTTTGTCAATTGCTCCGTGAAGTGCGTCACTTCTTCATCTGTGATCGCAAGTCGGGCAAGTCCGGCGACGTGCCGAACTTCAGCTTCTGTAATACGAGCCAAAATTCCCACCTCCAACAGTTTTCAATACATCGTTCATTATCATACCATTTTTTCATAAGACAAAAAAGAAAATCTATCTTGCGAGAAAATGTCTCCTTTTTAAGAAACTAGGGGAATCTTCTCCGAATATTGACCCGCTTTCGAAATCAGCTATACGGTCGATGTGCGATTCTGATTATGCTAATGGTAGAAAAGATTCGTAAGGAGGAATCGTATGTCGATTCGGAATAAACTCATCACTGCGTTTAGCATCATGTTTGTGCTACTTCTTGGTGTAAGTGGTTACTCTTGGTATGCCTTGAACGCATCAAAAGCAGCTCAAGAAGACATGACCGTTTCCTGGGTGCCAGGCATGGACCAGATTCATCAAGTCGATAAGCAATTGCTTGAAATTCGTCGTCATTTGATTCGTCACGCCCTCGTGGATGACGCGGTGACGAAACAAAACATCGAACGGGACATTCAAGCATCTGTCACCATTTTGCAACAACGGATGGACAGCTATGAAGCGACTGTTGTCATGGAAGAAAATCAACAGCTCTTCGATGAAGCCCGTGCGAATTGGGATAACTTCCAAACGGTCATGAATGAACTCATTCGTATTTCAAATGAAGACGGTACAGAGGCCGCAGAAGCGTACATTCGCGATACGGTAACCGCAAGTGCCGATACGCTCTCGAACTCTCTCGGTCTTCTCGTCAACTTGAACCGCGAAGCGATTCAATCGGACACCGCCGCAGCAGCTAAGATGTTTGAGCAAGTTCAGTTGACGCTCTTCATCGTGCTTGGTGTCGCGGCTGTCATGACGATCCTCATGATGCTCTTCATCTTCCGCTCCATCTTTGAACCACTCAAAGAGTTCAAGACGAAGATGCACGAGCTCGCCACGAGCGATGGCGATTTGACGACATCGATTCCTGTGAAGCGCCGTGACGAGTTCGCCGGACTCGCACGTGACTTCAACCAGTTCATCGCCAACTTGCGTCAGTTGATTCTTCAAGTGAACGACGTGACGACCGGCGTGACGAAACAATCGACCCATATGTATGAAGAGTTGAAAGAGCTCGACACGTATATGACGACGACCGCTGCGACGACAGAAGACTTGACCGCCGGTATGCAACAGACGGCCGCAAGCGCGCAAGAGATGAACGCTTCCGCTTCGGATATGGAGCGGACGATTCATCACATCGTGACGATGGCCGATGAGCGGAAAACCGAAGCGAGACAAATCGATGAGCGTGCCCTCTCCCTCAAGTCACACGCAGTGGAGGCGAAAGAGAACGCCATCAGCGTCCTTCAGTCGACGCGCACGAACTTAGAGAAAGCGATGCAAGATGCGAAAGCCGTCCGTGAGATCGCGACGCTCACGAACGACATCCTCGACATCGCCGCACAGACGAACCTCTTGTCACTCAATGCCTCGATTGAAGCGGCTCGTGCCGGAGAGGCCGGACGCGGATTCGCCGTCGTCGCCGACGAGATTCGAAAACTCGCCGAGACGAGTCGGGCGACCGTCGAACGAATTCAAGTCATCTCGACGACCGTCCTTCATTCGGTCGATCATTTGAATGAAAGCTCAGGACAGATGCTCCACTTCCTCGACACGAACGTCTTGAAAGATTATGACCAACTTGAAGAGGCAGCCGGACAATATAGCGAGGACGCAGGTCGCTTTGAAACAACTGCGACCGAATTTGCCGCCGCTGCCGGGGAGCTCGAACAATTGACGTCGAACATGATCGGTGTCATCCAAGACGTCGCGACGACCGTCAACAACGGGGCACTCGGTACGCAAGAAATCGCTGAAAAAGTGACGATGTCCGTCGAACGTTTCGCCGAGTTGAACCATGCGACGGAACAGTCGCAACAAAAGATGGAAGAACTCGATTCACTGATTCGCCAGTTCAAGGTATGACAAAAACCCGCCGACACGCGCTGTCCGGCGGGTTTTCTCATCAAGCGGCAGAGGACTGCCCTTCTTTTTTCCGTTCGAGTTCGAATCGTTTTGTCTCGGCGACGACCACACCTGAGAGGAACAAGAGTCCAATCAAGTTCGGGATGGCCATGAGACCGTTGAACACATCCGAGATCGACCAGATCAAATTCAAGTTCGTCGTCATCGCACCGAGTCCCGCGACTAAAATATAGAGGACACGAAAACATCATGAACGGGACGAAGAGTCCGACGACTTTTCTGATCGATTTGACACCACCTATGATGACGAATGCCGTGACCGCCATCATGACGATCCCTGTCACAACCATCGGGACGTTGAACGAGTTATTCAAGGCGAGACGGAATAGCAAGCGAAGGGAGACCCAGCAGCGACCGAGTCGCGATGCGGCTCACTGCTTGCCCCTAGGAAAGCGATCCGTGCCTAGCTTGGACACAAAAAAAGACTGTAGACCCATGCGTTGTCTACAGTCTGAAACCGTTCATGACCTTTCCTTCAGTTTCTCGTTTTACGAACGAATGGCAGCCACGACTTCTTCGACGTGACCTTTCACTTTGACGTTGCGCCACTCTTGTTCGATATAGCCGTCCTCGTTGATCAAGAAAGTCGAACGGACGATGCCGTAATACTCTTTCCCGTAATTTTTCTTCAACTGCCAGACGCCGTAAAGCTCGGACACTTCATGTTCCTCGTCCACAAGTAAATCAAATGGGAGGTCATTCTTGGCGATAAAGTTTTGATGTTTCTTTTGACTGTCGGCCGATACCCCAAGGACGACCGCGCCTTCCATCTTCGGCAACGCATCGCGGAAATCGCATGCCTCGGTCGTGCAACCAGGTGTCGAATCTCGAGGATAGAAGTATAAGACGACTTTCTTGCCGAGATAGTCCTTTAATGAAACCATCTCTCCATTTTGGTTCGGTAATGAAAATGTTGGTGCGAGCATCTGCTGTTCCTCCTTAGCCAAACGATGGGTCGACAAGTTGTTCGTCATAGCCATCGATCGCTTCTTCTAATTTTGTCTTTAATGGGTCAAGCACTTCGATATACTCGACTGGATCTTCCGTTGCAGCCGCTTTTCGGAGCGTCTCCTCGTTATCGGTGTACCACGTCTCATACGCTTTGAAATAGTCTGTCATGATGGTTTGGTTCTCCTCGACCGTCAACGTCTCCGCCATGAGCAGGAAGACGTTATTGTCTGCCTCGAGCGCCATATAGTCCGTCTGTGCGTTGACTTGGTCATAAATCGGACCAGCCTCATCTTCTGGAATCTCGGCGAGACGGGCGTTCGCTTCGGCATTCACTCCGTACTCGTTCGCCTGGACACCGATGAGTAACTCTCCGACCTCGGCAATCACGTCTTTTGGTAAAGCGGCCGGTGTGATGACGAGTGACCACTCATCCCCTTCCTTCACAGCGATTTTACTGAGTCGGTTCGGCAGCGGGTTCCCTTCTTCATCGATCATCTCATGGACAAGGAACGCCACGTCTTCCTCTTCGTTGACCCAGCTCTTGTAAATCTCTCCAGGGGATAATTGACGGGTGACGGCACCAGTCGCCGGAATCTCTGTCAACCGGCCAGCATAATCAATTGAGGCGAGTGCCTCAGCGTCTCCAGACTCAAGTGCCGTTTGATAGTTTGCGTACACGTTCGTGACAGCGTCCGGCAATGCGCGGTCTGTCTCTTCTACCACCGTCTCTTCCTCGTTCCCACATGCTCCGAGCATGAAGACGAGGAGTAGCGGAATGAACCATTTTTTCATGTTGTTCGTCCTTTCTAAAGCCGTGTTCTCCCCCATCCTATCACGTCTCGATTTCTTGCTCCAATGCCATGTGTTTCTGGAAAATTGTTTCACTAGGATTTCTACGATAATTTCGATACAATACAGACGTAAGCGCTTTAACGCTCAACATCACTTTAAGGGGGAACGAGAATGATTCCATACAAACATGAACCATTCACAGACTTTACACAAAAAGAGAATGCCGAAGCAATCCAAGCGGCAATCGAGAAAGTGAACGGTGAGCTCGGGAAAGACTATCCGCTCGTAATTGGTGGGGAAAAGGTTACGACGGAAGGTAAAATCACGTCTTACAACCCGGCTAACAAAGAAGAAGTGATCGGTCGCGTGTCAAAAGCGAACCAAGAGCTCGCAGAACGTGCGATGCAAGAAGCACTCACAGCATTTGACTCATGGCGCCATGTCGACCCGGCTGTCCGCGCCGACGTCTTGTTCAAAGCAGCGAACATCGTCCGCAAACGTAAGCACGAGTTCTCGGCTTACCTCGTCAAAGAAGCGGGTAAACCGTGGAACGAGGCAGATGCGGATACAGCGGAAGCAATCGACTTCATGGAATATTATGCACGTCAAATGCTCGAACTCAAACCAGGCAAGAAAGTGGAGAGCCGCCCAGGCGAATACAACCGGTATGACTACATCCCACTCGGGGTCGGGATCGTCATCAGCCCATGGAACTTCCCATTCGCAATCATGGCCGGTACAGCAGTTGCGGCCATCGTCGCCGGTAACACAATTCTCTTAAAACCAGCTTCGACGACGCCAATCGTCGCTGCGAAATTCGTCGAAGTGATGGAAGAGGCAGGTCTTCCAAAAGGCGTGCTCAACTTCATCCCGGGACCGGGTGCAGAAGTCGGGGACTATCTCGTCGATCATCCGAAAACACGCTTCATCAGCTTCACAGGATCGCGTGATGTAGGACTCCGCATCAACGAACGTGCGTCTAAATTGAACGAAGGTCAAATTTGGCTCAAACGCGTGATCGCGGAGATGGGTGGAAAAGATACGATCGTCGTCGACGAATCAGCCGACCTCGAGCTCGCTGCACAATCGATCGTGAAATCGGCATTCGGTTTCTCTGGTCAGAAATGTTCGGCTTGTTCACGTGCCGTCATCGTCGACAGCGTGTATGATACGGTACTCGACCGTGTCGTCGAACTCACGAACGAACTCTCTGTCGGAAACACAGAGAAGAACGAACACTTCATGGGACCAGTCATCGACGCATCGGCCTTCAAGAAGATCACATCGTACTTCGATGTCGCAAAAGAAGAAGGACGCATCGTCGCAGGTGGGAAAGCAGACGATTCAACAGGCTACTTCATCGAGCCGACTGTCGTCGCAGACGTCGACCCGAAAGCACGCCTTATGCAAGAAGAGATTTTCGGACCAATCGTCGCCTTCACGAAAGCGAAAGACTTCAAAGAAGCAATCGATATCGCGAACAACACAGAGTACGGCTTGACAGGGGCGGTCCTCACACGTGACCGTATGAATCAAGAATACGCTCGCCAAAACTTCCACGTTGGGAACCTTTACTTCAACCGTGGTTGCACAGGCGCAATCGTCGGCTATCAGCCGTTCGGTGGATTCAACATGTCAGGTACGGATTCAAAAGCAGGTGGCCCGGATTACATCCAACTCCACATGCAAGCGAAAACAACATCTGAAACGTTCTAATCAAAAAGGAGACGCTCCCCCGAGGGGACGTCTCCTTTTTAGTGTGCTTTAAATGTCTGCTCGAACATGGTGACGATTCGAGCCGTAAGCGGGATGTCCTCTCCTTTTCAGTCCTTGGTTGTACCCCGTTCCGTCCCAACGTTCGTGATGATACAGTGTGATGGGATAGGCCATTTGAATGAAGTAATTCTGAGGGACTGTGTTTGTAAATCCTTCAACATTTCGCCGTCGACACGCACATGGTCGCGCATGAACACCCATTCCTGGTCGGACAGATCCATTTGAAAAACCGGGTGGTCGCCACCCGGTTTTGATTAGACTTGCTTTAACAGATTGGCCATCTCGATGGCAGAAGTCGCCGCTTCCCACCCTTTGTTGCCTGCTTTTGTTCCTGCACGCTCAATCGCCTGTTCAATTGTCTCCGTCGTCAACACACCAAAGATGACAGGGACTTCGGATTGATAGCTCGCCTGGGCGATCCCTTTTGCCGCTTCGTTACAGACGTAATCAAAATGCGGGGTCGCACCACGAATGACGGCTCCGAGCGTGATGACCGCGTCGTATTGTTTGCTCATCGCCATTTTTTTCGCGACGAGCGGAAGCTCAAATGCTCCTGGGACGAAAGCGAGCGACACATCCTCTCCCTTCACTCCATGACGTTTCAAGGCATCCTTCGCCCCGTCAAGCAGACGCATCGTGATCAAGTCGTTGAACCGTCCGACGACGATTCCAATCTTTAAGCCTTCTCCAACTAAGTTTCCTTCAAATGTATAGGTCATGTCCATGTTCCTCCAATATGATTCATTTTGAGTTGTTTCGTCAGGCGATACGATTCGTTCGCTTCATGCGCACCGACATGAATCGGAACGCGTTCGACGACTGTGATGCCACATGATTCCAAGGCATCGACTTTATCGGGGTTGTTCGTCATGAGCTGGACACGGGTGACGCCAAGATCACGAAGCATCGCCGCGCTCACCCGATAGTCCCGAAGGTCCGGATGAAACCCTAGTGCCACGTTCGCCTCGACCGTATCCAATCCATTCTCTTGAAGGGCGTACGCCTTCAGTTTGTTCAACAGTCCGATGCCTCGCCCTTCTTGACGCATATAGAGCACGATGCCCGATTCCTGCTCGATTCGTGCCATCGCCGTGTCCAGTTGCGGACCGCAATCACATCGGAACGAACCGAAGACGTCACCGGTCAGACATTCGGAGTGAATGCGAACGAGCGGGACCTCCTCAAGTGTCTCCGTCACGAGCGCCACATGCTCTTCACGGTCCATTCGATTCTCATACCCTATCATGCGAAACGTTCCTTTTGAGGAAGGTAGGGAGACGTCCGCAACACGTGTGACGAGGTTCTCCTCCATATATCGGACTAACGCTTCGATAGTGATGAACGCCAACCCGTGGCGTTCAGCGACTTGTACCAAATCAGGTACGCGTGCCATCTCCCCGTCCTCTCGAATGATTTCACAGATGACCGCGACCGGCTCACTTCCTGCGAGTCGCGCCAGGTCGACAGACGCTTCGGTATGACCTCGGCGAACGGAGACGCCTCCCTTTTTCGCAATGAGCGGGAACAGATGTCCCGGACGTTGAAAATCGGATGGACGGGACGATGGGTTCGCTAACTCACGAACGGTGTGAGACCGTTCACTCGCCGAGATGCCAGTAGTCGAATCGATATGGTCGACACTGACCGTGAAGGCGGTACCGTGTGGGTCTGTACTGTTCGTCACCATCGGCGCGAGATCGAGACGAACCGCCACTTCTTCTGCGATGGCGCTACAGACGAGCCCTTTCCCTTCCGTGATTAAAAAGTTCATCGTTTCCGGTGTCACCTTGTCACCGAGTACGACAAAGTCCCCTTCATTCTCACGGTCCTCGTCATCCACGACGATGATGGGACGCCCTCGTCTCAGTTCCTCAATCGCTCGTTCAATCGAATCAAACATTACCATCCCGCCTTTCCATATCCTTGTTCTGCCAAGGACTCGAGCGTCATCTTCGACTGCCCGACGACCTTTTCCATATATTTTGCCAACAGATCACATTCTAAATTGACTACATCACCCGTCTGTTTCATCCCAAGCACGGTCTCGCTGTATGTGTGTGGAATCAAGGACAAGGTAAACCCACGCTCTGACACGTCAAACACGGTCAAACTCGTCCCATCTACACATATCGAACCTTTCGGGACTATGTAGGAAAGGAGCGCACGATCACATTGGATGTCGATATAGACGGCATTCGCGAGCGGTCGTTTCTTCGTGATGCGCCCGACCCCGTCGACATGTCCGGATACGAAATGTCCACCAAAACGTCCGTTCGCCGGCATCGCCCGTTCGAGATTGACTTGTGTTCCCGGCTTGACCCCATCTAGGCTCGACGCCTTCAACGTTTCTGGCATAACATCGACAGAGAACGTCGCATCATCGAACGTCGTCACCGTGAGGCAGATCCCATTCACGGCAATGCTGTCCCCGAGCTTCACATCGTCAAGCACTTTCACAGCGGACAAGACGAGTCGTAAAGATGGTCCGTTACGCTTGACCGCTTTGACCGCTCCGATTTCTTCTACGATTCCCGTGAACATCAGAGCGCCCCCTTTCGAAGGACGACTTTCAGGTTGGGTCCAATCGTTTCGACCTGATGAATCGTAAAACGGGATATCCCATCGATCGTCCCTTCCTGCTGTGAGCGATAGACGCCATGCTTCCCACCGAACACCCGTGGTGATTGATAGGCGACCCATTCATCCACGTAGCCTCCGTCAAGAAGTGAGGTGACAAGCGTCGGTCCGGCCTCGATCAACACACGCCCAATCCCATTTGCGTATAGCGTCTCAAGAACCGTGCCGAGTGACGTATAATCGAATAATTCGATACCGACGGATTGAGCTCGTTCACGTCGTTCTGCCTCATCTGACGAAGTGAAGAGGAGCACCGGAACGTCTTCGGCGGTACGTGCTAACGTACTAGCGAGCGGTAACCTCAGGTCACGGTCGAGCACGACTCGTTTCGGCTGTCGCGTCACGCGGTCCAATCGAACCGTAAGCGATGGGTCATCCGCGAGTACCGTTCCAATCCCGGTCAAAATCGCATCGACCGTGGCACGAAGTTCATGCACATCACGACGGGCTTCCGAACTCGTCACCCATTGACTCTCCCCCGTCTCTAAGGCAACTTTCCCATCGAGGCTCGTTGCCGTCTTCAAGATGACGTATGGTCGTTTCGTCTCAAGCGACCGCAAAAATGCCGGATTCAAGGCACGCGCCTCTTCCTCAAGCAGACCCACATCGACTTCGACACCGGCCGCTTGCAGGCGCACGATCCCATTGCCTGCGACGAGTGGATTCGGATCTTTCATGGCGACGACGACACGTTTGATGCCCGATTCTACAATCAAATCGGCGCACGGTGGTGTCTTACCGTGATGCGAGCACGGTTCGAGCGTGACATATAAAGTCGCCCCGGATGCAGCCGCACCGGCCATTCGAATCGCATGCACTTCAGCATGTGGTTCGCCCGCCTTAAGGTGGGCACCCATTCCGACGATACGTCCGTCTTTCACGAGAACGGCACCGACGAGTGGATTGACACCGGTCTGTCCATCGGCTGATTTCGCCAATTGAATGGCCTGTTCCATGTACTGTTTCATCGTTCTCCCTCCTTTTTCCGTACAAACAAAAGACCCTAAGGAGCAGTCCTTAGGGTCTTGGTGGGAGGGTTTCGTCAAATTTTGGCAAGCCAAATAAACGTTTTCTATACAGAAAAGCGTACGACGAAGCACAGGTCACGTGGACCTGTTTTTTGTTCCTTCTCCCATCCAGACTATACTGTCGGCTCTAGAGTCTCACTAGATCCACCGTTCGCACACGTGCGCCCGGGTCACGGACTTAGGGCATAGGCCCATCACCGCCGGTTGGGAATTTCACCCGACCCCGAAGGAATATTTGTTTGTACAGGTTTACTGTATCGCAATTGTTTTTATTTCGCAAAACAAAAAACGCTACTCGTGAGAGTAGCGCCTCGATTATGCGAGAAAGAGGACGACGAGAAGCCCGACAATCCAGCAGTAATATGAAAAATACTTCAATTCGCCTTTTGCCATGATGTGCTGGAACCACTTCAATGAAATGGCCGTCAACACGTATGATGCGATAAATGCCAAAAGGAGCGGACCGAACAAGTCACGCGTGTCTGGGTTTGTGAACAACGTCGGACCATCCAAAATCATCGTGCCGAGACTGATTGGAATGAACAGGAAGAACGAGAATCGAAGCGCCGACTCCTGTTTGATTCCGAGGAGCATCGCCATGACGATAGTCGCCCCGGAACGGCTGATCCCAGGAATGAGCGCCACGGCCTGAGCAAGTCCGATCAATACGGCGTCACGTAGCGTAATGCCACCGTCGCCCTTGTTTCCTCGCATATTCCGGATGAACCAGAGGGCGAGTCCCGTAATGATGAGTGTATAGCCGACTGTCGCCACGCCACCGAGCACC
Source organism: Exiguobacterium sp. s123 (assembly GCF_018617075.1). GTDB lineage: Bacteria > Bacillota > Bacilli > Exiguobacteriales > Exiguobacteriaceae > Exiguobacterium > Exiguobacterium profundum. The sequence goes on from NZ_JACSJL010000004.1 coordinate 40,456, forward strand.
TCGGCGATCCAGTCACCAAACAGGACACCGAGCACACCAGCCGGAACGGTCGCGACAAGTAACAGCCCGATGAACTTCACGTCGACCATCGTCTCATCCGACCGGTCTTTCTTAAATAAAAACGTCCACAAACTCATGATAAGACGAACGACGTCTTGACGATAGATTGTTAAAACCGCAAGAAGCGATGCAAAGTTTACGAAAACTTCAAATGACAATCCCGGCAAGTCAATGTTAAATAGTTCTTGGAAGATGACAAGATGTCCGCTCGATGAAATCGGGATGGGCTCTGTGAACCCTTGAATCAATCCAAGTAACGTATAAAATAACCAAACTGTCATAGTGATGATCCTCTTTTCTGTTTTTCACTCAATGCGGCTATTTTAGCAGAATCGGTCTTTCATTGACCAGCCATTAAAATTTTTTTGCCGTAATTTCAATATTTGATTGATTAGTCTGAAAATTAAATTTATTATAGAAGGGTACTCATCTGGAGCGAAGGCGATGACCCCAACTCTCCAGCTGGGTACTTTTTTATAAAAATATTACAAATTTGGGTGATTAAAACTTTATGTTTACATTTCTCTCGAAATTCGATTTAATTTGTAATAGAACTGTTACCATTTTTTGAAATTATCAACTGCGACTTTAGTCCTATCCAATTCCTAGGAATTGTTTAAAATTTTTCAAAATCACGTTAATAAATCCGAAAAACAATCCGATAGTATGATTGTAGGAGCATTTTTTTATCTTTCTCGGTTCAGATTTGAGTCCACGGAAGGAGGAACCATCATTGAATCAAACGCTATCCACTAAATCCCATCACTTGTCTACCGAACAGCAAAGGATGATCCATTGCATTCGTCTTCTCGGGGACTTGTTGAAGGAACGTCCACGCCGTTCTGTCTATCGCCGCTTCGCAATGGAACAGAATTGGCCGTCTCCTGAGTCGATCATTCGTCAGTTCGGGTCATGGGCTGAGGCACTTGCCATCGCAGGCTATGAATGGCATGGAGAGTCAACCGTCGAATTGCCAGACAAAATGCCGAAGTATACACGCGAGGACATCATCGAGACGCTCGCCATTTATTCGCGAGACATGGGCTCGATCATCACCTTGAAGAAGTATCAGCAATGGCGAAAGCTCCATCCGAAGGCACCGAGCCATTACCATATCGTCAAAACGTTCGGTTCGTGGCATGATGCCTGTGCCGAGGCAGGACTTGAGGCGAGTGTGACCTATTCGAAAACAGAACTCTCGAACGCCCTTCGTGAAGCCATTCAAGAAATGGGCTTCTCGCTCTCATTCGAAGCATACCGGGAATGGGCAAAACGGAACAACAAACCTTCGACGAAAGCGATCTTGCATCGCTATGGCTCCTGGTCAGCCGCCGTTCATGCGGTTGAATCTGAACTTTATAATACGAACTCATAATCATTTCATACAAAAGGAGGGTCCGCCAATCGGTGGATCCTCCTTTTATCTGACTTCAGTCGACAGATCATGATAGTGGGCGACACGATCTCGCCCGTTGAATTTTGCCCCGACATACATGGCCCGGTCCGCATGTCGCAAGACCGTATCGAGGTCTTCATATTCATAAATCGTTTCAATCCCGATACTCGCTGTCACCGTGATACGCGTCCCTTCCGTTCCAAAATCATGGCGCTTCAAGGCGTCTCGTATCTTTTCACCGATCAGATGGGCGGCCGCCTCATCCATTCTCGGGAAGACGAACACGAACTCCTCCCCTCCATAGCGCGTCACCAAGTCCGTCGCTCGAACATTGCGAGTAAAGAGTTGACCTGCTTCAATCAACACCTCGTCCCCGAACGCATGTCCGTACGTGTCGTTGATCGACTTGAAGTGGTCCAAATCGATCAAGAAGACAGAGAGTGGATAGGACGCCACATCGTTCAAACGTTCTTTCGTCCAACGGCGTAGCGCTCGCTGATTATGCAATCCCGTCAACGGATCCGTCAAGCTCTCATGTTGCAAACGGTTGCGTTCGTCGATGCGCTCGATGGACCACGATAACGTCTTGAGAAGACGGTTCACTTCAACCGCAATCGGGGTCTCGTATGCTCCGTTTGCTGTCGTCGATACCATGCAGCTGACCGCCGTCTCCGCTCCCCAAACGGGTTGGATGACGAGCGCCGAATGGTGTAGTTCTTGTTGCTGTTGCTGCAATTCGGGATGCCATTCATGGAGCGAGTCATAGACGAAACACGGTTCGTCCTCATCATGATACCGTTCAATCGTGAAGGCATCCGGCACACTCGGGATGACGCGACCGGTCATATCATAAAACGTCCGCTCCCCTTTTCGATTGACCTGCAACCATCCACGTTCCACTTCGACGATATCACGTAGACCGTTCCAAAACTTCTCAATCAACAATTGCTCGCTGTCCACGCGGTACAGCTGTTCTTTCAAGCGTTCGACTTGATCGACTCTCGACTTGGTTTCTTCCGTCTCCGTCGCTTTCGACATCGTCATCTTTAGGACAGATAGTACGAAGAACGTGACGATGAGCCCGACATAACCGAAGTTGAGATACGACTCGATGGCAATCATCGAGAACAAAAGCTCGAGTGACACGACGAGCCAATCAAAGCGAATCAATCGCCACATGATTGGGAACGGGATCCGTTCTCCGACCATGAAGTAGGATAAAGCGAAACTCATCATAAGGACAAGGAACAGAGTCCCCAAGAAGGCTACCATCGCCCATCCTTGTTGCATCAAATGAACGGGCTCTCCGATTTGTCCACCGAGTGCGATATAGGCGAGCCCCGGCAACAGAACGAGCAGACATTCAATCACCGTGTTGAGCGGATAGAAATGAAGGAACCGTCGTCGCCCGACGCGACGATTGAAGGCTCGCGCCTGAAACGTGAAGAGGAGCAGTTGTCCCATCAACAGGGCGGGTGCGAGCCCATATAAGAAGAATGTGATAAAGACAAACATCTCATGGAACGTGAAATGAAGATGCCTGCGCTTTAAAGGATTCATGACGAACAAAGCCCCAAGCGTATAGATGAACCAAAACAACGGCCAGTCGAACGCCTTAAGGTTTTGGAAGGTCAAATACGTCACTCCCGTGAAGACGAGTGTCCACGCGAGCCAACTCCGAACTATATACTTCCGAAATCGCATCGTCTTCTCCCCTTTTCTCGTTCATTTTTTTCTAGTATGACCCGTATTGCTACAACATTCCAGCAATAGTTTAAAAGTTGAGACAATGAAATATTGATAGAATTCCCAATTCAATGTTTCGTTATGCTAAATGTCGGCAACGACTTGGATAAAGGGGGCTCGCTATGGACTTTTCTCTATTTCTGATCACGTTTTTGTTCATCTACTCAATCACCATTACACTTCTTTATCTACGGAAACAAAAAAACACGTAACAAAGGGCGGCCCTCACAAAAGGACCGCCCTTACTCATTATTTTGCTTTCAAATATGAAATCCCGATTGACCCAGTTCCCGTATGCGCCCCGAGAAGTGGTGCGAGTGTATCAACTCTGATCGGAATCGTGTCACCAAGTTGTTGTTTCCACTCCTCAGCAAGCTCAGGGACATTTCCGTGGAAAATCGAGACGTCCTGACATTCACCGGACTCGATTGCCGCACGCAACACTTCGAATAAATGAGCCTGCGCCTTCTTATACGTGCGGACCGTTTGATACGGGACAATCAACCCGTCTTCGAATCGGAGTACCGGTTTCAACTGAAGCATGTTCCCGATGAGCGCTTTCGATTTGGAGATGCGACCGCCCTTTTGCATCTGTGTCAAGTTTTGAATCGTCAACTCGATGCGGACGTCCTCCACGCGCTTCTTCATGTAGGCTCCCACGTCTTCAAGCGCATCGCCTCGTTCGACCCGTTCAATCAATTCCGCGAACATGAGTCCCATCGTATAGATGCCTGCCCGTGAATCGAAGGCGAGTAACTTGAACTCCGCAATCTCAGCTCCTTGAACAGACGCCGAATACGTCCCACTCAAATCGGACGATAGATGGATTGCGATGCCCATATCGTACTCTTCTTTCAATTTTTCATAGAGCGTGACGAAATCCCCGATCGCGGGCTGACTCGTCGAGACGCGCTCTCCCGCGTCAATCCACTCGTAAACCGTTTTCGCATCGACTTCGATTCCATCTTTATACGGCTGGTCCCCTTTGACGACATAGAGCGGGACGATGTGGATGTCAGGATGTTGCGCTAATGCATCTGGAAGGACAATCGTGCTGTCCGTGATGTAAGCAATCTTCATAAAGAGTTCTCCCTTAAAAAAATTTATTAGTACCTGGTTATATTATTTTATCACAGGTGGAGCGGTTTCACTATTTTTTCAAAACATCCTATGTGCAGCTCGTCCATTCATTTCTCGAAAAGGGTATACCATACATAACGAGTAAAGGAGGCGTGTGTGGCATGATCAAACTACGGAACGTAAACAAAATCTACAAGACAGGCGACGTGGAAACGGCCGCCTTGAAAGACATCGACCTCACCATCCGGGATGGCGCGTTCGTCGTGATCCTAGGTCCAAGCGGGAGCGGGAAGAGTACACTGCTCAACGTCATCAGCGGACTCGACACGGTCACCTCAGGTAAGATCACGTTCGGCGACACCGTGCTGACCGACCTATCCGTCGATCAGATGACTGCTTTTCGACGCGACCATCTTGGCTTCATTTTCCAACAATACAACCTTCTTCAAAACTTGACCGTCTATGAGAACGTCCAAATCGGATCCGACTTAACGAAAGATCCGCTGCCGATTGATGAATTGCTCGAACAAGTAGGGCTCACAGCGGCACGTGACAAATACCCCTATCAACTATCGGGTGGTGAGCAGCAACGGGTCTCCGTCGCCCGCAGCCTCGCCAAAAATCCGGCCATTGTCTTTTGTGACGAACCGACGGGATCGCTTGACGAAGAAAATTCGAAAAAAGTACTCGAACTATTGGAACAATTGAACGAGACGTATCAAAAAACGGTTGTCGTCATCACACACAATAATGGAATCAGTGAGATGGCGGACGATGTCATCAAGATGAACTCTGGTCGGATTGTGGAAGTGACCCATCATGAGACCCGGGTCGCGGCACGTGACATCCATTGGGGATAAGGGGGTGACGACATGCTGTATAAAAACGTCTGGAAGACATTGAGTCGGAAGTGGATGCAACTCCTCGCCATCGCCATCATCATCGTCATGAGTTCACTCACGTACACGATGATGTTCTATGGCATCAGTGGAATCGAGGTCCCGACCGAAGAGTATCTGGAAGAATCGAACCAAGAAGACTTTGCGATTGACATGCTCAATCGGGTGACGGAAGAAGAGTTACGCGACCCCGCTGTCGCCACGCTCGCGGAGACAGGAGCGTTCACATTGGCTGACATCAAACAAGCCGATGCGGAAGTCTTCAATCGTCTGATCGCATCGCGAATCGCCGCCGTCGAACAGGAGATGCCGGATGCCACGATTGAACTCCGTGACTTGAAAGCCATCACCTACACGTTCGATGACACCGAGCATCGGGGAATGATCGTCAAAGAATCAGACACGATCAACCGCTCCTACCTCGAAGCCGGTGATCGACCGAGCGCGAATGACGAAATCGCTTTGAACAAAAAATATGCAGAAGAGAACGGCATCGACATCGGAGACACAATCGACATCGGTAAACCGTTCACGGTGAGTGGATTTGTCCTCTTTCCGGACTACACGCTCCCCCTGTTCGATGATAACTTCTTCAACTTGGACCCAGGTTCACAGACCCTCCTCCTGATGACGGATGAATCGTTCGAAACATTCGTCGGGCAAGAGTCGTTTCGACTGTCCGGGGTGACCGATCAACCGATTAAGACCGACCTCGAGCTCCCGTTCGTCGTCTCGGTCATGGAGACGGAGAACATCATTCGAAGCGGCGCCATCTACAGCGAGATTTCATCCGGCAAGGCGATGGCGCTCGGACTCAGTCTCTTTATCGTCTCCATCGCTGTCATCATCGTCGCCATCCTGATCTCGAATATGCTCGGGGCGGAACGAGGACAAATCGGACTGTTGAAGGCGATTGGTTATAGTCGTCGGCAAATCGCATCGCCTTACTTGGTGCTCATCTTGGTTTTCGCATTCTTTATGCTCATCATCGGTTATTTCCTGGGGCTTTATTTCGCGAACCCGTTGAAAGAACTCTATCTCGACTTCTATCTCTTACCGTCCATCACCATCGCCCAAAGTCCACTTGAGTTCGTGACAGCCGTGTTCGCCCCGCTCCTCTTCTTTGCGCTCGTCGCGGGAGCCGTCATCTATAAAATTATGGGAGAGAGCGCCCTTGCCCTCTTGTCACCACGGGACAATGTCTCATTGAATCGACTCAGTCGACTTGTCAGTCGCCTGTTGAGACGGGCGAGTGGCAAGACGAAGTTCAAATATTTGTATGCCGTCAAGAGCACGGGGAGTTTTCTCATCTTCTTTCTCGGGATCCTCTTCTCGACGATTCTCATCGTTTTCGCCCTCATGATGAACGGCGCCGTCGACCGTATGACCGTTGGCGGATTGAACGAAGCGGTGTATGAATACGAGGCGTATACAGACGGGACACCGGTTTTAGAAGCGGGACAAGAACCGTTCCTCACCTATCCGTTTGCCTTTGTCGAAGATAAGCTGATTACCTTGAAGGGACTCGACTTCGACAACACCTTGTTCCCCCTCCGAAACGAAGATGGGGATGCGTTGACAGTTGAACCTGACGGCCTTGTCGTCTCTTCTTCACTCGCCCTGAAGCTCGGGCTCGACGTGGGTCAAGATATCGATGTCGCACTCGACGGGGACACGTTGAGCTATCCTGTCATCGGGATTGCCGATGAATTCTCCGGGGATTTCGCCTACTTACCCCGGACGACGTTAAGTGAACTACTCACGGACGGGGCGATGGATGACCTGTTCAACGGCATCTACGCGACGGAACGCCCGAACGCATCGGACTATCCGACCGTCCTGTCACGTCAAGGGTTGATCGATCAGTCCGAATCAATCAATCAATATATGAATTTCATGATGAACGTCTTGATTGGCGGGGCGTCCCTCATCGCTTTCAGCATCCTGTTCGTCTTGACGGCGCTGACGGTCGAGAAGAACTATTACGTCATCTCCTTGTTGAAAGTGATGGGATATGAGAAACGGGAAGTCCGCTCCATGATTTTGAACAGCTATTTCATCTATGCGCTCATCTCTGCCCTCTTGAGCATCCCGATCGCCTTGTTGACGCTGCGGATCATCATCGTCGTATTCGCAGAAGATTATGGGCTCGTCCTCCCGCTTGAATTCGAATGGATCTATATCGTCTATACGCTCGGCGCTGTCGTTCTCCTCTTCTTCATGAGTACGTTCATCAGTCGCCGGAAAATCGATCAAATCCCACTTCAGGAAGTTTTAAAGACGTATCAAGAATAATTCATACCAAAATAGGGCATAATAAGAGATAGACCAGGTCTCTCCTGAGGAGGGACCTGACTTTTGCAGAAAAGGATGATATACATGAATCGTACACAAGTTATGCTCGCCATTCCCGGAAACTGGTCTTCCGCAGAAGGCGTCAGCGAACAAATCAGTTTACATAGTGAAGGCTACACGATGGCCGGTCTGTTGTTGCTCGAAGATGAGACAGGCAAGGCGTTCACCGTAGAAGTCGTCGAACGTGACCCCGCCCTCGCCGAGGCGATGATTCACGCGAGTTCTGGCGGATTCACCCCGAAAGTGGCGAAAGGAATCGCTCGTCACACGCATGTCGTCTACTTGATTGTCGACGTCAACGATTTGACAGACGTCGCCGCGGCGCGTCGTGCTGCCAACGCCGTCTTAAACGCAGGTGGACTCGGGGTCATGGTCGAGTCAGCTGGTGTCGCTTACTCGAAAGACGAGTGGCAAGAGTCAAAAGAAGAAGACCTCGCACTCGACTATTCGCTCCTCACGGCCATCACAGAAGAAGAGAACGCCTATATGTCCTGGGGAATGAAAGCGTTCGGTCATGCAGACGTGGCCGTACCGATGACACTCGACATTGAAGATGCCATCCACGTAATCCATTCGTTCAACTTCCACCTCATCTCCGGTGGCGCGATGTTCGGCGACGGCGACCATTTCGCCTTCGAAGACGGGCGTGCCTTCACGGTCGAGATGGGAGAAGACGAGCGGACGACCATCGACAACTTATTGCATAACCCGTTTGGCTTGATTTATCTCGTCCCACAAGCAGCAGAATAAGAAAGAGGCTGGACATAACCTAGTAGATTCATAAGAAAGAGGCCTCCGTGAGCGAACAAGTCGCTCACGGAGGCCTCTTGTCATTTTTATGGGTTCGCGCACGCATTTCGGACTAAAAAGAGGGATTCTGCCACCGAAAATCGGTGACCGGCCCCCTCTTTTTATCAAAAATCTATAAACCGGCTAGTTATGTCCCAGCCTCCTGTTCACGCTCGTCTCATTTCTTGCATGCGTTCGAGTTGATGCGTCAGTTCGCCGATTGGCACGAATCGTGCCCGACGGAGCATTTCTTTCCCGTTGATGAAAAAGAGGACGACCGGAACGGTGAAGATGGAGAAGGCGCCTGCGACTTCCGGCACCTCGTCCGAATCCACCGCGACCGCCTCGATTTCAGGGAACGCTTTGAGCATCTCTTCGATTTGAGGTTTCAGCGCATGACAGACACTGCATCCCGGATGTGACACGTAGACGAGCAGCTGTTCCGTGCTCGCAATCCGTTCATTCAATCCAGTCAAGGTTGTCATTGCTTCCATCTTACATTCCTCCTACTTGATTAAGCGTCAAGCCACAAGACACCGACCGTCTCGAATCCGGCATGTACCGCAATCGAAGGACAGAATCGAGTCCGTACGACTTCAAGACCTGGCAGTTTCGACTCGATGAGTGCAACGAGGTCATCTTGCATATTCGGTGCGAGAGCCGTCTGAACGAACACCCGATTGTCCTTCACACCGTTTTCCGCATGACGACGTTCGAGTTCACCGACCATCTCCGCATAAGCCTTCTTCAATGAACGGGCCTTTTTGAACGGGATGACTTTCCCCGTCTCATCGAGGGTGATGATCGGCTTGATGTTCAAGATGTTCGCAAGGAACATCTCACCGGAAGAAACGCGACCGCCTCGGCGCATCGTCTCCATGTTTCCGATGATCATGAAGAAGTTCTTCTTATCACGCCATGCTTCGAGAAGGGCGACGATTTCCTCTACTGACTTGCCTTCAGCTTCAGCAGCCTTTCCGATTCGGACGAGTTCTTGTTGCGCCTCGAGCGCGGCATGCGAGTCGATGGTGTATACGGTAAAGTCAGCCGCTTCTGCCGCTGCTTTCGAGTTTTTTACCGTACTGCTCAATCCATTCGAGCAATGGACGGCGATGGCACAATCATATCCCTCTTCTTTCAAGCGTTCGTAGCGGGCGATGAAGTCTCCGAAAATCGGTTGTGACGTCTTCGCTTCTTTCTTTTGGTCAATCATATACCGATGTAAATCTTCAAGCGAGAGTTTTGTTTCACTATAGCCGTTCCCGTCCACAATCAATTGAATCGGAACGATATCGACACCGAGACGGGCTGCCTCTTCTTGAGAGAAGTTGGCCATGCTGTCGGTAATCCATGCAATTTTTGTCATAACTAAAAATCCTCCAATGGTCGTTCATTTTTGTCCAATCCCATTATACCTTATTTCTCGTCCCTATTCCTACCCGACCGAATGGGACGAAAAAACAGAGCGACACGCGGTCGCCCTGCTCCTCTTCATTTGGTCGAGATCAATTTTGTATGGGCGAACTCATCGTGTGGCAACTCGAGGTCTTTGTTCGACTTCATCTGTTGGAGTGCACGGATGAGCGGAATCCCGAGCGTCGCCGGATAGACGACATCTTTATAGAGCGTCCGCTTCACGACTTGCTCGAGGGAGAGTGGGCGTCCGTCCGCACTCACGACTCGAATGCCGACGACGCGGTCACCCAATGTCTGACCTTTTTGATACAACATACAGTACACTTCACCTGCCATCGTCACGACGGTCGGCAAGTAATACCGTTTCACTTCCTTGTCTGGCCAAATCTTTTGACGGACGGCCTTTTCAATCAGTTTTGCCGGTGTCTGAAAGACGAGTTGGTCGATTTGACCCGCGACGGCTCGTTTCCAAAGTGGGACTGCCACAGCAATCATCCTTTCTCTCGGTTCTAGCCTCTCAATTCCTCTTTTACCGGCTGACGAAACCCTGAGAACGGACAACGACTCCTTGCGAACAAGTTCGGTGTTTTGATCTGATTGTCGTAATGCTCATGAAAAACGTGCGTCGTCGCAGGAGAAAGAGGCGGGATGAGCCAACTCCATTGCCCGGTGACGTCACGCCCCGCGTCCCGTTCGTTTTTTTCGAACCGCTTGAACTGTTTGGCAGCCGTATGGTGGTCGACGATGGTCACACCTTCCCGCTCGAACGATTGCAGGACGGCGATGTTCAATTCAACGAGTGCCCGGTCGCGCCAAAGTGACCGCTCTTTCTTCGTATCGAGCCCGAGCGACCGTCCGACGAGGGGCAACAAATCATAACGGTCGGTGTCGGCCAAATTCCGTGCCCCGATTTCCGTCTCCATATACCAACCGTTAAACGGGACCGACGTAAACCGTAGACCTCCGATTTCAAGTTCCATATCCGCAATCGCTGGGACTGCGTGCCATTTGATGGTCCGTCCGTCAAACAAATCCACATCCTCGTGCCGAATGTCCACCTCAAGCACGGCCTCACTCGGCAACTCAAACAAGCGGACGTCTCGTCCGTCCGTGATCATGAGCGGGAGGATATCAAACGGCGTGCTGGCTCCGACCCATCCGAGCTCTTTCGCGCGCTTCGTCATTGTGACGGACATCGGGTCTCCGATGATTCCGTCAGGTGTCTCATATCCCGCGTACCGAATCAATTGTGTGTTCAATAGTTTGAACTCATTCGGGAGGACCGTCATCGTCGAACGGATTTTTCCACCGTTCGTAGCGAACCGAAGATGGTCGACAAGATGGTCATAGACAGCCTCAAACGTATCGGCGTCCCGTGCATCGATCACATGGAGTGTCTGCCAAAACAAGCGGCCGATGCAACGATTCGAATTCCGCCACGCCACCTTGGCACCCTCACACAACTCTTCCGTCGTCAACGAATAAGTGCCCGTGCGCTCAATTTCATCTTTGATTTGTCGGAGGCGTTCGGACGGGTCGTCATGCCATTGCCGCATCCAGTCGCTCGCTTGTTCATACAGATTCATATCTAAATCTCCTCACTCGATTCTCTCTTTCTCCATCTTAGAGAAAAGGAGATCCCTGTTTCAACTATCTATTCTCACACGCGACACGTCGGGTACTTAGAACCCCTCTGTTGTTGAACGAGTTCGATATAGTCGGTGACATCTTCGTTTCCGCTTACTATCCGTGACGTCACCATTGACGCGATGAATCCATTTTTGAAAATCGCCATACAATCTCTCCTTTCGAAAGAGATGGAAGTTTCAAATGGAAATTCTCTTGTTCACACAAAATGACTAGTTGATAAAGCAATAATTACCAATTCTTCATCATTGTGCCATTAGAAAACCCCACTTGTTTTTCAAAGTGGGGTCAATGATTAGTTCCGTTCGAGGACGAACGTCTTGTATGCAGGCACGCTTACTTTTCCAGTCGCACGCTTGATTGTCTTCGTTCCGGCACGGTCGCCATCGACAATCACGTTCCAGTTCCCTTTTGGAAGGGTGACTTGGACATTCGTCGGGTTGGCGTTATGCGTGATGAACAAGTCGTTCTTTTGACCCGGCGCATCTTCGTCAATCGTGTACGTGATGACGTTCGCTTCCGCTTTGTGGAACGTCAAGAATCGTTTCACGTTGCTCGCTTTTGTCATCCGAAGACCTGGATTGGCTTTACGCATCTCAATCAAGCCTTTCATGTATTGGACGTCCGCCTTGCGGTCGGCTGCCCGTTTCCAATCGAGCTGGTTGATCGAGTCTGGTGATTTGTACGAGTTATGATCGCCTTCCTTCGTGCGCATGAACTCTTGTCCTGCGTGAAGGAATGTCGTTCCTTGGCTCGTCAAGAGAATGCTCGAGGCGAGACGATGCATTTTCGTCTTATTCACTTCAGACGCGATCGGGTTCGTCAACGTCAATTTATCCCACAACGTATGGTTGTCATGAGCTTCGACGTATGTGATCGCTTGCGTCGGTTCTTTTGTGAATCCTTTAATCGTGTCGCTATATGCGATCTCACCGACGATTCCCGTCTTCACTCGATTTTCCATACCTTCTTTTCCGTTGATGAAGCCTTTGTCCTCATCGTAGAAGACGCTTCCTTTCAAGCCGTCGCGGATGTTGTCATTGAAGTGGGCGATGCCCGGCATGTCGTAGGCGTTCTTTTGATTTGCTTTTAATTCAGCATCGAGCGGCGTACCGAGGTCCCATCCTTCTCCGAAGACGAGAATCGACTTGTCGACTCGATTCAACTCCGAACGAACTTTGTTCATCGTGTCGACATCATGGATTCCCATCAAGTCGAAACGGAATCCGTCCCAATGATACTCTTTTGCCCAATAGACGACAGAGTCGACGATCAGTTTTTGCATCATCGCCCGTTCAGATGCCGTATCGTTTCCGACACCTGTACCGTTGGCGAAGTCGCCACCTTCTGTGTAACGGTAGTAGTAACCCGGTACGATTTTGTGCAAGTTCGACGCCTGCGCATCGAACATGTGATTGTATACGACGTCCATGACGGCACGTAAATTGTTGTCATGTAACCCTTGAATCATCTGTTTCATTTCCATGATACGTACTTTCGCATCGTAAGGATCTGTTGAATACGACCCTTCTGGTGCATTGTAGTTTTTCGGATCGTATCCCCAGTTGTACGTCGCCATCGGATTCGTCTCATCGACAGAGGCCGTGTTGAAGTCATAGACCGGAATGAACTGAACGTGTGTCACGCCGAGATCTTTGACGTGGTCGAGTCCCGTCTTCGTTGCTGTTTTCTTTCCGTCAACGAGAAGACGTGTTCCTGGTTCGATGACACCGAGGTACTTGCCTTTGTTTTGGATGCCTGAGTCGTATTTGCCCGTCTTCACATCGAAGATCGAGAAATCACGGACATGCGTTTCATAGATGATTGCATCCGTCGATTGTTTCAACTTCGGTTTCATTGAATTCCAACGTTTTGGATCTGTCTCTTTCAAATCGACGATGACACCTTGGTCACCGTTCACGCCGACAGCTGTCGCATACGGATCGACCGCACGGACCTTTCCTGTCGCATGGGTCACTTGGTACGTATAGCCGATGCCGTCTAGGTCACCACGCACTTCTGCCACCCACGTGCCGCGTTCACCGCGTTTCATTTGAATCACTTTCTTCAAATCTTTATCATTTGTTGGTCGGTTCGTCGGCATGTTCCATAGTTCGAGCTCGACTTGTTGAGCCGTCGGAGCCCAGAGGACAAACTTCGTTTTCGACTTTTGGTACGTGACACCGAGTTTACCGTCATATGCATATTTCGCATCGAATTCTTTCGAACGAAGAACTTTGCCGGCTTGGAGCGTCTGTTCTCCAAACTCCGGGTGCGAAGCTTTGATGACTTTCGCTAAGTCGATGTCTGACTTGAATTGAATCGTCACCGACTTGTCGCTAGCCTTTTCAATCGATTCCACCGTTGCCCCGTCCACGCTCAATTCATCGATGAACGCATCCGTGATGACACGGTTCGTTGTGAGTGTCGCTTGACGGAACGTGTCCGCCGAGAACGAGACAAGCTTCGGAGAACGATCGATTTGAGGCTCTGAATAGTAGATTGTCGAATCTCCTTCAACGAGCCAAATCTCTTTTGCAGACCCGAGAACGAATCGGTCTTCCCCATCCTTCTCCGTCCATTCTCCTTTTTTCGTGATCAAGCCCATGAGTCTCTTCGATTCTGGGTTGGCGAGTTTCACGTTCGCGACGGCACCGAAATCATCAGCCCCATCGAATGCGATGCTCTGTCCGTCCCCACCGTCTGGCCAAGCCCAAAGACCCCAGTCCGTGTATGTATTGTCGTAACGGAAATAATGAACTTTCATATCGATTTCCGTCGAAGCCGTCTCCCCGTCCGGGTTTGACGTATAGATAGTCGGGTCGCCCGACTTGATCCACACTTCGGCGACGCCATCTTGAATCATGTCGCTCGTGATGAAGCGGTCATTTTCAGACCCCTTATCTTTGTCCCAGTTGTCCGTGCGGACGATGAGACCGATTTTTTCAGGTGAGTCGACCGGAAATTCGTAAGCCGCCACCTTTCCGAATGCATCCTCCCCGTTGAATGTGAAGCCTTTGTTCGGGAAGTAATCTGGGCCATTCGCCCAAAGCCATAAGTTCCAATCCTTTTCGTTATCCGGCGCCTCTTGATAATGGACGACGACAAGTGTCGACTTCCCTTTGTCTAAAGCGGACGTCGGCATCGGAAACATTGACAGAATTAGTGCAAACGTTAGCACAACTGCCCATACGGGTTTCCACTGCTTTTTGACCATGAGGGTCCCTCCTTGTAGCACTATTTTAAGAAAACGCTTACACAAAAATTGTAAACGGTTTCCTTGAGTGAAGCAACGTTATTTTAGAAAAGGGTCAATTGGCATTATTTTCTTTACAACCTGTCTAAGAAATATGAACTAAAAAGACGGGTCCCACTCATCATCACAGGATCCGTCAAAGTTTATTCCATTCTTCGAGCGACTCCAAGTAGTGAAGATAGCTCATCTTGATTTCTTCATCTGTTAAGTCCGCCGGTAAGAGGGAACGTGGGACTAGACCTGTGAACTTGGCGCCTCCGACATGTGCAAAAATATAAGAGGCGACTTGCTCTGACATGTCTCTTGTCAAAAAACCGGTCACATACTTCCCATCCTTGCTCTCGAAGACGATGTCGAGTCGGCGACCTTCCTGTTCATCGATAATCAACTGGTTGTAAAGTCGATGTGCCTCATCTTTGTACTTGTATCTCATCCCGCGTCTCGCATTGTCATCAATCTCCCACTGATGGTCTTGTCGCTCTTTCGCCGTGAATATTTTCTCGAGCATTCTTGGGTCATCAATCGTTAAGCAACAAAAGATATGTTCATACGACAGTTGATCGTCGTTCACCAAGTCCATGATGTCCGTCTTCGGGATAATCTTTGCCTTGTAACGCACCATGACACGACGGACGACTTCTTCTTTGTCAAAAATGAGCCACTGCTTCCGTCGCTCAAACTTCTCATGTAACATCTTATACTTCATTCACTTCACCTCATTTCCAGCATATCAAAAACGACGCCCGCAAAGGACGTCGTCTTGCTTAGTTCCCGTATTTTTTGAACAACTGATAGTTCTTATTTCCACCTGACAAGTTGTACACGTCGGTGAATCCGAGGTTACGCAGCACGTTCTGGGCCGCGTTCCCCGTCACCCCACCGTTACAGTAGACGACGGTCGGTTTGTCCTTGTCCATGTCTTTCGCCACTTCCCGAAGGTTACCGAGTGGGACGTTGACCGCACAATCGACACACGCCTTCTCGAACTGTGCTGCTTTCCGCGTATCGATGATTTGCATGTCTTCCCCGGCATCGATTCGCGTCTGAAGCTCGGCCGGTGTGATGAGTCGCGCCGCCTTGTCGATACTGTTCGACAGCACCATCCCCGTATACATGACCGGGTCTTTCGTCGTCGAGAACGGCGGTGCGTAGGCGAGGTCGAGGTGGAACAAGTCGTCGACTTTCGCCTTGAGCGTGATGACCGTGACGAAGACGTCGATTCGTTTGTCGACTCCTTCGAATCCGACGATTTGGACGCCGAGCAATTGACGTGTCGCACGGTCCGCGACCGCTTTGATCGTCATATCTTTTCCACCCATATAGGCAGGCTTGTCCGGCTTCGTATTATGAAGCACCTCGATATCGTATCCGAGTTCGCGTGCTTCTTTTTCGGCCAGCCCCGTCTGTGCGACGGCAAGTCCGAACACTTTGAAGATGCCCGTGCCGAGGATGCCGCGATGCTCGAGATGACCGCCCGTGATGACGTCCCCAGCGGTCCGCCCCATCTTGTTCGCTGTCGAACCGAGCGGACGCCAAATCGGTTTGCCCGTCACGATTGAGAAGCTCTCCGCGACGTCTCCTGCCGCATAGACGTCTGGGATATTCGTTTCCATCCGCTCATTGACGACAATCGCACCCGTTTCACCTAGTGTGACTCCCATCTGCATGGCGAGCTCGACGTTCGGACGGACTCCCACAGACAAGATGACGAGGTCGGTCTCAATCGTCTTCCCACTCTCCGTGACGACCCGCTCGACATGTCCGTCGCCAACGAGTTCTGTCACGGTCTCCCCGAGCATGAGCTCGATTCCATTCTTCTCGAGGTGCTCCTCGACGCGACACGCCATGTCCTTGTCGAGTGGCGGCATCACTTGTGGTACACGTTCGATGATGGTCACGTCCACACCGCGAAGCTTCAACTGTTCCGCCATCTCTAGACCGATGAAGCCGGCGCCGATGATCGTCGCATGTTTCGGGTCTGTCGAATCGACGAAGGAGCGTGTCGCCTCGGCATGTTGGATGTTTCGAATCGGGAAGACATTGTCCGACTTCACCCCTGGAATCGGTGGGATGATGCTTGACGCACCCGTCGCGAGGACCAGGACGTCATAGGCGTCCGTGAACGTGTCACCTGTCTCTAAGTTTTCGACCGTCACCGTCTTCGCGTCTTTATCGACGGCTGTGACATTGTGACGTGTCATGACGTCGATGTTGTAACGCTTCTTGAAGAAGGCAGCGTCACGTGGCGTCAAGTCGTCACGAGACTCGACCTCTCCACCGACGTAGTATGGAATCCCACATCCCGAATACGAGATGTCGTAGTCCCGGTCGTAAATCGTAATCTGTGCGTCTTCGTTGTTCCGACGTGCTTTCGCCGCGACCGATGTCCCGGCAGCGACTGAACCGATGATGACTAGTTTCATATATAATCCACTCCTCAATAAAGTAATAAGCTGATATATAGACCGAGCAACGTGATAGCCAATGTCGGAATCGTCAAGATGATCCCGACTTTAAAGTACTGTCCCCAGCCGATTTTGACCCCTTTCGTACGAAGGACGTGGAGCCATAGAAGCGTCGCTAGCGACCCAATCGGGGTAATCTTTGGACCGAGATCGGAACCAATGACGTTCGCATAGATTAACGCTTCCCGAATCTGTCCGGTCGTATGCGTCAAGTCGATAGCGAGCGCATCAATCATGACGGTCGGCATATTGTTCATGACAGATGACAAGATGGCGGCCAAAAAGCCCATCCCGAACGTGGCACTGAAGGCGTTCACCGCGAACCAGTCGATAAAGTTTGCCAGTACTTGAGTGAGTCCGGCGTTTTGTAAACCGTAGACGACGATATACATCCCAAGCGAGAAGAAGACGATGGCCCACGGTGCACCTTTCACGACTTGAGTCGTCTGTACCGCTGACGAGCGATTCGCCATCACGAGGAAGAACAAGGCGATGACACCCGCGACGAGCGAAACGGGGATTTCAACTAAATCACTCGTGAAGTACCCGATGACCAGTAACCCGAGTACGACCCACGATAAGCGGAACATCGTATGGTCTTTAATGACGGACGAAGGTTCAGCCAACTGTGAGGCATCATATCGTTTCGGGATGTCTTTCTTGAAATATAGATACAAGACGAGCAGACTCCCCGCGACCGCGAACACGTTCACAAATACCATCCGCGCGGCGTACTCGGCGAAGCCGATATCAAAGAAGTCGGCTGAAACGATGTTGACGAGGTTCGAGACGATGAACGGGAGACTCGCCGTATCGGCGATAAATCCGGATGCCATGACGTATGCCAAGACGATCGCGTCCGGCAGTTTGAGAGCCCGGACCATCGCTAAGACGATGGGCGTCAAAATGAGCGCTGCCCCGTCGTTCGCAAACAAGGCCGCGACGAGGGCACCGAGTAACGTGATATAAACGAAGAGCTTCACGCCGCCACCTTTGGCGATTCGTGCCATATGTAAGGCGGCCCATTCAAAAAATCCAATCTCGTCTAAAATGAGCGAAATGATGATGATTGCGATGAAGGTGAACGTCGCGTTCCAAATGATGCCCCACACCGTTCCGACGTCATCAAGATTGACGACACCTGAAACGAGGGCGATGACGGCCATCCCCATCGCCGAGTAACCGATGCCGAGGCCTTTCGGTTGCTTAATGATGAGGAAAAGCGTCACAAGAAAAATTAAACTAGCAATCCACTGCACAATGAGTTCCTCCTATAGTCTCTATTGTCTCTCTCCTTACATCGCACAATCCGGCTCACAATCACAGCTCGGTTCGACGGTTTCTAGATTGGCTAACAAATCGGTGACGAGCGGATAAAAGGGGCTCGTCTCGTTCAATCGGTAATGAATCCACTGTTTGTCTCGACGTTCTAACAGTAGTCCCGCCTGACGTAACATTTTCAAATGACGGCTGATCGCCGGTTGCGAGATATCGAAACAGTCGACGAAACTACACGCACACTGCTCGCCTGCCTCCATTTGTTTCAACATCGTCAATCGGGTCGGATCCCCAAGCACCTTGAGCACCTTGCTCAATTCTTCAACGGCATACATCTTCTCCCCACCTTTCATATAACAAATTCGTTATATAACCTGTACGTTATGAAATTACCATAGTTTTATACGTGAAGCAATTGTCATTTTGGACTCAATTCGATATGATGAAACACGTTGAAAATGAACGGATTCCATTATTTTGATTTTCGTGAGACTCGAAAATCAAATCATTATAAATAGAAAGGTGTGTTCTTTTGGAAAGATTGAATACGTTGAAACATGAATGGTTCGGAAATGTCCGGGCCGACATTTTGGCCGGGATCGTCGTCGCCTTGGCGCTCATCCCGGAAGCCATCGCCTTCTCTCTCATCGCGGGAGTCAACCCGATGGTCGGGCTCTATGCCTCCTTTATTATCGCGATGATCATCTCCGTTGCCGGAGGTCGTCCGGCGATGATCTCGGCTGCGACCGGTGCGATGGCGCTCGTCGTCGTCTCGCTTGTCGCCGACCATGGGCTTCAATATTTACTGGCCGCTGGTATTCTGACCGGAATCATCCAAATCGTTCTCGGTTACCTCGGCATCGCCCGTTTGATGAAATTTATCCCGCGTGCCGTTATGGTCGGATTCGTCAACGCGCTCGCCATTTTGATTTTTCAGGCGCAACTCTCTAACTTTGAAGGAGAGAGCTGGATCATCTGGGCAATCGTCGCCGCCTCGCTCGCCATCATCTTCTTGTTCCCACGTGTGACGAAAGCCATTCCGGCACCGCTCGTCGCCATCGTCGTCATGACGGTCCTCGCAATCACGCTTGGACTCGACACGAAAAACATCGGGGATATGGGAACGATCTCAGCGACGCTTCCAGACTTCTTGTTCCCAGATGTGCCATTCACGCTCGAGACACTCATGATCATCTTGCCGTACTCGATTTCACTCGCCTTCGTCGGCTTGATCGAGTCGCTCTTGACGGCTCAAATCGTCGATGACATGACAGGAACGGACTCGAACAAAAACCGCGAATCGCGCGGACAAGGCATTTCGAACATCGTCGCCGGATTCTTCGGTGGGATGCCAGGATGTGCGATGATCGGACAATCGGTCATCAACGTCTCGTCTGGTGCCCGTGGTCGACTCTCGACATTCACAGCCGGACTTGCCCTCTTCATCATGATCATGACGATCAGTGACGTATTGATGCTGATCCCGGTCGGCGCGCTCGTCGGGGTCATGTTCTTCGTCTCGTACGCGACGTTCGATTGGGGTTCGCTCAAAGCGATGCGTACCGCACAAAAGTCGGACACGGTCGTCATGCTCGTCACGGTACTTGTCACCGTCTTCACGCATGACCTCTCTCTCGGAGTGTTCGGTGGAATCTTGACGGCTGCCATCTTGTTCGCCGCTAAAATCTCGAAAATCGACCTCGGTCGAAGCGTCACGTCCGACCGCGCCGACTATACGGTTAACGGACAGCTCTTCTTCGCCTCGACGTCTGAATTCGTCAATCAGTTCGATGTGGCAGAAGACGCGGAAGCGGGGATCAAACACGTCACGATCGATTTTGCGAACACGCATCTGTGGGACGACTCGGCCATCGGCGCCATCGACAAGGTCGTCTTCAAATATCGCGAAGTCGGCATCGAACCCGAATTGCTCAACTTGAACAAAGACTCGGAAAAACTGCTCAACACGCTCGCCCTTCACTTGAAGCAACAAGACGCGAACGCAGGGCACTGATTCACCGTTCCCCCGACTCGTGAAATCACCTATACTAAAAGTAGAATGTGCGAAAGAGGAGGAGTTTTCATGGGAAAGGTATTTTTAGCGGCAGACGGTTCTGCCCACTCGAAACGTGCGCTAGAAAAAGCGATTCAGCTCGCAAAGGCGTCAAATGCATCGATTGACATCGTGCACGTCATCAGTGCGAAGGAATCGAAAGAAGCGGCCCTCAATTCGACAGGGAAAATCGACTTGGAGACGAAGCGAAAGCAAATGCTCAAGCCACTGTTCGATTTGACGGAAGCAGAAGGCATTGCCTACGAATATATCGAACTTCGTGGGGAGCCGGACGTCGAGCTCGTCAAATATGCGAACCATGAGCCATATGAATACGTCGTCGTCGGATCACGTGGATTGAACACGTTCCAAGAGTTCGTGCTCGGTAGCGTGAGTCATAAACTGGCCAAACGAGCTCTCGCTCCTGTCATCATCGTGAAATAACGCATCGTCCCCATCTCCGGCGTGAGATGGGGATTTTTTCGTGTCACATACAGGGGACATACCGTGCATGTAGAATGTTTTAAAGACAGCTAATTCAAAAGGAGGTTCTCGCGATGGACATCGCAAATGACCCGAATACACTTTTTCTCATCTTACTACCTGTTTTGATTTTGCAACTCATCCTGCTCGTCGTCGCCTTGATTGACTTGTTCAAACGCGACGTGACGAACGGTCCGAAATGGGTATGGCTTCTCGTCATCGTCTTCATCAACATACTCGGCCCAATCATCTACTTCTTATGGGGGCGGACACCGCGATGAAGGTCACGCATGTAACGAAAAAATTCGACTCCTTCACGGCGCTCGATGATGTCAGTTTCGAATTACGACCCGGCTGCACGTCTCTCCTTGGGGAAAACGGTGCCGGGAAGACGACGCTTTTGAACTTGCTCGCCCGCGTCACCCACCCGACAAGTGGCGATATGACCGGACACGAACGCATTCGGATCGGCTATTTGCCTCAGCGCCCGGCCCTCTATCCATCGTTGACACCCGTCGAGACGATTCGGTATGCCGCTGAATTGACGGGGACCAAACATGTCGATCCGATTCAACTATTGAAACGGGTCGGGCTCGAACCGGTCGACCGTCCGGCAACGAACTTATCGGGCGGGATGCGACAGCGACTCGGGATTGCCCAAGCGCTCGTGCATGACCCGGAACTCTTACTGCTCGATGAACCGGTCTCCGCACTCGACCCACGCGGTCGACGCGAAGTGCTCGATCTGTTGAGTGACTTGAAACGTGAGCGGATGATCCTGTACTCGACGCATGTCCTACCGGATGCTGAAGAAGCGAGCGACTGGGTGCTCTTGCTTCGCCAAGGCAAATTGCTTATGGAAGGGACCGTGACCGACCTACTCGGTTCGAAGTCGACCATCGAGTTGCGTCTCTTTGATGATCAGACGAGTGAAGCAGACTGGGCACAGTTAGAAGGCGTGGCCCGGACAACGAAACGGGGTTCCACGTGGACGTTTGAGTCAACGGACCGGAATCTCGCCGAACGGGCGATTTTGCGGCGTGTCCTGGAACGGAACGTCACCATACAATCGCTACACGTCGGCCATCCGTCACTCGAGTCCCTGTTCTTGGAGGTGAATGCCTGATGCGTACCGCAATCTTCAAACAGGAATGGCGAGAGTCATGGTCGAACAAGCGGCTCATATGGATTCCAATCGTTCTCATGCTCCTTGCCTCGATGCAACCGCTCACGCTCTATTTCTTACCGGATATCCTCGCCTCCGGCGGCAACTTGCCGGACGGCGCCGTCATCGAGCTCCCGACGCCGACACCAGAAGAAGTATTGATTTCAGTCAGTGAACAGCTCCGTCAAATCGGACTTCTCGTCGTCTTGTTGTCGGCGATGCACACGTTCAGTCATGAGCGGACGAACGGGACGCTCGCCTGGCTCAAATCGTTACAGATTCCGACGTCTCGCATCGTCGTCAGCAAATGGGCCCATTACGTCCTCTTGACGGTCGGTGGCCTCTTACTCGCCCAATTAGCGGCGGCGTACTATACGGTCATTCTTTTCGAGCCGTTTGATGTACCCGCATTTCTCGTCTCGACGGCACTTCTCGTCTGTCATTTCGTCGTTCAGCTCTCCATCTTCATTCTCCTCGCTGCCATAATTGAGAGCGGGGTCGTCGCGGTCGTCTTGACGCTCGGTCTCCATTTCGTCATGTCGCTCCTCATCGGATGGGTCGACCTCGATTGGATGCCATGGATGCTCGGTCCACAATCGAGCCAGGTGCTCCTGACCGAAGTGGATCTCGTGTGGCCACTCGTGACGGGAACCGTTGTCGTTCTCCTCTCCCTTTTCGTGGCATCGAAACGACTTCGATTCATGAGTCATTCGGCGTAAACGTCTGACCTCACAAATGATTCATTTGCCACTATCTTCCCTTGGATAAAAATGGTTATATTATTTTATATAGCATTTTTTGAAAATCGGGAGGCTTACTCATATGAAGTGGAAGACAACTACCCTATTTAGTTTAATTGCCGGCACCCTCCTTACCTCTCCCCTTCTGACACATGCGGAAGGTTCATTCCAACAGACGGAGAATGGCATCGTCTATACGTCGAGTGACGGGACGGTCTTGACGGGATGGCAAGAAATCGACGGCCATACATACTATCTGAATGAAGATGGCATGCTCCTCACAGGTTGGCAGGAAATCGAAGGGGCTACCTATTACTTTGAGACAGACGGTCGACTCGTCACGGGTGCTTACGCGATTGACGGCACGACATACACGTTTGACGAGAACGGAAAACTACTCACCGGCTGGCAGGAACGGGACGGTCTCGTCTACTATTACGATGAGACCGGTCAACCCGTCACGGGATTCCAGACAATCGCCGGCAAGCGCTATTACTTCAACGAGGATGGGGTCCGTCTCTCGGGATGGCAGCAGCTTGGTGACGCCAAGCATTATTTCTTCCCAGACGGCACCATCCGTACAGGGATGTATACGATTGACGGCAAGAAATATTATTTGATGGAGCAAGGGAAGAGGGCGACCGGATGGCAGACGATCGGCACACGTCGCTATTACTTCGGGGATGACGGGGTACGTCGCCAAGGACTCGCCCGGATCGGTGACAAGATGTACGGTTTCCATCCCACTTACGGATACCGTCTCGAAGGACTCTATCGCATCAACAATCGACACTATTTGTTCGGAAAATACGGCGACCGCAAGTATGGGCTACAGCGAATCGATGGTGTCATGTATGGGTTCCATCCGACGTACGGGTATCGGTTAGAAGGTGTCCATAAACTAAATGCACGCGTCTATTCATTCGACTCATACGGACGACGCGAATATGGGTTCCAAACGGTCGATGGGAAGAAGGTCGGATTCCACCCGACCTACGGATACCGGCTACAAGGGAAATTCCGATTGGATGGGAAGACGTATCATTTCCACTCGACGGGTGTCCCCGAGAAAGGATGGAAATATACGACCCAGTACGAGTATTACGCTCCCGCGTTGACGAAGAAGACGGATTGGCAAGCCATCGACGGCAAGTGGTATTACTTTGACACGTATGGAAAGATGTATCAAAACCGTCGTGTCGGCAACGCCTCGTTCGATGCGCGTGGCGCCTATTCTCAGGCACTGTCCATCTATAAGATGAGCGTCCCACTCTATCGTCAGTTCCCGATGGGCTATCCGTCCGGCTGCGAGTTCTTCTCCCTCAAGATGGCGCTTGAAGAGAAAGGTCGTGCCGTCAGCGCCTCGAGCTTATATAACGAGATGCCAAAGAGCATGTGGAACGCACGTTATGAGAACCGTCTCTATCGCTGGGTCGACCCAAACGTCATGTTCACGGGAGATCCGAAAGGGACGCTCGGCAAATATAAGAACTACGGGATTTATCCGAAAGGCATGGTCGGATTCGCCAGCAAATATCGTCCGGTGAAAGACTTGTCCAACCAAGGCCTCGGCTCGATCGAGCGCGAACTGTCGATGGGTAACCCGGTCATCGTCTGGGCGAGCGTCGACTTCAACAAACCGTACGGCTACTTCAACTGGTACACCGCTTCGAACAAGAAGTTCACCGGCTACGTCAACTATCACGTCATGTTGGCAACCGGCTATGACAAATCAAACTTGTATATCAACGACCCATATCGTGGACGCTTGGTCATCCCGAAATCAAAAGTGAGCGCCGTCATGAGCGCGACCGGATGGAAAGCGCTCGCGGTCAGATAAGTAAGAAGGAACGTGCCTTTAATCGAAGGGCACGTTTTTTGTGTGCGATTAGGAGAATAGTACGAAATTAAGAAATATAAATTCCTATTTTTATGATTAAATATTGAAATTTAATTTCCGGATGGTACACTCCTGTTAAGAAATTGAAGCGCTTACATGAATTAAAGGAGGAACTTCTGATGAAAAAATGGATGGGTGGTATGGCTGCGTTGACGATCCTCACGACTTCCATCGTCTGGTTGGATGCCGATGCGAAGTCTGAACCGAAAAAACCAAAGGTCGAACTCGGGGTCGACCGGTTGATGGAAAACCCGGAAATCTTGAAAGGAAAACGGGTCGGACTGATCACGAATCCGACCGGGATCAACGCGGAACGTACGAGCATCGTCGACCTGTTCGACCAGTCCGATGACTTCGAATTGACGGCACTGTACGGACCGGAACACGGCGTTCGAGGAGACGCCCAAGCCGGGTCGACCGTCAGCTCCTACATCGATGACGTGACGGGATTGCCCGTATACAGTCTATATGGTGCCACGAAGAAACCGACGGCTGAGATGCTACAAGATGTCGACGTGCTCGTCTTTGACATCCAGGATGTCGGGACACGCTACTATACGTATATCTATACGATGGCGTATGCGATGGAAGCCGCTGCCGAGAACGATATTCCGTTCGTCGTCCTCGACCGTCCGAACCCACAAGGTGGGCTTCGCGTCGACGGTCCGGTGCTCGACCCGGACTACTCCAGCTTCATCGGTCTCTATCCGATTCCATTAAAGCATGGGATGACCGTCGGAGAACTCGCGCAACTGTTCAACACCGAGTATCAGATTCAAGCCGACCTCGAAGTCGTCAAAATGAAAGGATGGAAACGTTCGATGATGTATGAGGACACGGGCCTCCCGTTCGTCATGCCGTCCCCGAACATGCCGACGACCGACACGGTCAACGTCTACCCTGCGACCGGATTGTTTGAAGGGACGAACCTATCCGAGGGTCGCGGGACGACGAAACCGTTTCAGCTGATCGGCGCGCCGTATATAAAAGCGCATGACTATGCGAATAAGCTGAACGAACTCGAGTTGCCGGGTGTCGCCTTCCGGGCCGCCTCGTTCACTCCGACGTTCTCCAAGCATGCGGGCAAACTGACGCACGGGGTTGAGGTGTATGTCACCGACCCGGTTCGATTCGAATCGACGCGAACCGGGATCGCGATGATTCAAACGGCTCATGACATGTATCCGGACGACTTCGAATTTTTAGCGAACGACTTCATCACGAAACTGACAGGAAACGCCTACGTGAAAGACATGATTCTCGAGGGAGCCCCGCTTAAAGACATCCTTTCGAAAATCGAGAACGAGCGGGACGCCTTCCTCCCGATTCGAAAAGAGTATTTGCTGTATAAATGACGCGAGGATGGGCTCACGAAGAGTCCATCCTTTTTGTAATGAAATGGTAAAACCAAAAATCACCCAAACAATATAGAATATAGGGAGTCCCACAAAAGGAGTCGATTCCATTGAAGAAGCATCTCTCTCTACTACTCACCATCATTCTGACACTCGGTGTGATCGGGTCGCCCTTCTCTATCAACCGCGTCCAAGCCTATTATGAGACGTCGATCAACACAACCGGTTACGTGACCAACATTAGTCAACTCAATGTCCGGCAGTCGCCTTCTTTGAGCGCGAAACGACTTGCACTCATTCCGCGAGACGGTTCGATGCGTGTCCGAACATCGTTCCAATTGGACGGTGTGCGCTGGTATAAGATTCAATGGGGCAGCGGCTACGCTTATCTGCCCGCCAAGTATGTCCGCTTGTCCACTGCCGAGGTGAAATTTACGAAACCGACGTACGTCAAACCGTCGAGCGTTTATTTAAAATCACGTCCGCTCACGACTTCTTCGAACGTCAAGTTCGTCCGGCAGGGTACAGAACTTGAGACTGTGTCATATCGCTATACCGGCACATCACGATGGTACAAGGTGCGCTACGGTTCATACACCGGTTACATCCTCGCCAACCATGTCAGCTTCACGTCGCCCGTCAATGTGTTGACCGAGACGAACAAAGAACGAGATGCTGCCGGCCTCTCTCTTCTCGCCGCTTCGAGTGAGGCGAACCGTGTCGCTCAAGTCCGTGCCGATGAGATGGCGCGTACGGGTCAATTCTCACACACGCTCAAGGAGAACGGCACACCCGGGGACACGTTAGACGCTTACCGTGTCCTATATCGGGGCTGGGGAGAGAACATCTATAAAGGATCGAGCGACCCGGTCCGGGCGGTCGATGCGTGGATGAACAGTAGTGGTCATCGTGCGAACATCTTGAATGCGAATTATACGCACCTCGGGATCGGCAAAGCGACCGATGCCCAAGGGTCGACCATCCATGTTCAAATCTTTTTAACGAAATAACCGCTGAAGGGACAGTCACGTCGTGGCTGTCTTTTTGTTCGGCAAAACAAAAAGCGGATTTGCATCCGCTCTTGAACCTGACACTCCTTATATCTCATGCTCTTTCACGAGCACACGAAAACGCGGTCGGACGGTCAATTCGATTGACGTCACGGTCCGCTTTCGATCTTCAGCTAGGACGATCAATAACTCTGCGTGGTCTCGCCGGTCTTCTAAAATCTCGACCTTGCTGACGGTACGGAGCAGTTGATAATATACAAGCTCCCCGTCCCCACCTTTAATATTGATTTCAAACTCGTGATAGCTCGGGGATATTTTAAAGTAGAACGTCTCTCCATGCTTATTCGTGAAACGAAAAATCGACTCATCATAATAGAACGGGAGTGTCGAATCCATTCGTTTCGGTTCGACTGTACAAAACGCAGAAAGCACGATTTCGTCTGGGAACAATGCCCCCTCTTGTTTATTGAATTGCCATCCTTTCATCCAAATCCCTCATTTCGACACTATAATTATCTGAATAATTAGATTATTGCACATTTCATGCGTTCCGGACAGGTAAATTCGTGACAATCCTCGAACACCTTTGTGTAGAACGAGGAATATTTCATATGCGAAAGGAGTATCACGATGTTCATTATCTCGCTCGACCATGTCACGAAACGGTTCGGGGATACGATCGCCTTGAACGACCTCAGTCTGAACGTGCAAGCAGGCGAACTGTTCGGGTTGCTCGGACCGAATGGTGCCGGGAAGACGACCGCCATTTCGGTCATGTTGAATCTGTACGAGGCGGACTCCGGTTCGATTCACATTTTTGGAAAAGCGATGCCAAAAGACGAACTGGCCATCAAACGCCGCGTCGGGATCGTGCCGCAACACGTCTCCGTCTATGACCAGCTGACCGTCTATGAGAACATCCAATTTTTTGCGGAGCTGTATGGCTTCAGTCCGAAAGAAGCGAAACAAAAGACCGAGGCCGCGCTCCACTTCGTCGAGCTCGATGCCCATCAAAAGAAACGCCCGCCCGAACTGTCCGGCGGTCTCCTCCGTCGCCTCAATATCGCCTGTGGCATCGTCCATGAACCCGAACTCATCTTCATGGATGAACCGACCGTCGCCATCGATCCGCAGTCGCGAAATACCATTCTAGAGAACATCCGCGAACTGAACCGCCGCGGTGCCACCATCATCTACACGTCTCATTACATGGAAGAAGTCGAACTCCTCTGCGACCGGATCGCCATCGTCGATGAAGGAAAGATCATCGCCGAAGGGACGCAGGACGAACTGAAAGACCGTGTCATGACGCTCGAGACGGCCCGGATCAAAGTCGATGCGCTCACACCTCACTTGCTCGAACGACTCGATGCACTCGACCACGTTCAAAAAGTGGAGTATGAAGAGCCGTACATCGAGGTGTCGTTAGACAAGGACACGCCGCTCGCCCCGCTCCTTGAGACGCTCCATCAAGAACATGTCCATTTCACTTCCATCACGGTCGACCGTCCTTCCCTCAATACCGTCTTTTTGGCATTGACGGGGAAGACGCTTCGGGAATAGGGGGGGCGTCATGTGGACCTTCATCAAATATGATGTAAAACAGCGACTACGGGACCGAGCCACCCTCTTTTGGATGCTCATCTTTCCGCTCATCCTCATCTTTGGACTAGGGACGATGCTGTCGGCCGTCTTCAGTGACACGTTCAAACTGCCGGTCACGAACGTCGCCTACGTCGAATCGTCGACCGACCAGTATCGCGAGCCACTCGAGGCCTTTTTAAAAGAAGAAGACATTCAAGCTTTCATCCGACTCGTTCCATACGCTGACCTCCCATCTGCCGAACAAGGTGTGAACGATGGCGATGCCGACGTCATACTGCAACTCGACGGACCTGACATCACGCTCTTTTATGAGGAACCGACGACCGTCGAGTTCGACGTCCTCGATGCCATCCTCGGTCAGTATACGGCAATCGCCAATCAACAGATCACGCTCGCCGAAACAGGCGTGTCGGCCCCTTACGAGAATGAGGCGTGGCTCGATACGGAAAGTGTCGACCTGGCGGGACGCACCCCGACGTCGCTCGAGTATTTCACCGTCACCATCTCGATCATGACGGCATTGTTCGGGTCGTTTTATATCACGGCGATGGCACGAGAAGAACAGCCGAACACAGGCAGCTATTTGCGCATCCAAGCGGCACCCGTCCGAACGGTCGAGTATCGACTCGCGCGGACGTTCAGTCGCTACGTCATCATCTTGTTGCAACTCATTCTCTTGTTTTGGTTCAGTCACTTCGTCTATCGCACATTCGACTTGGCGAACGTGCAGTTCGGCTATCTGATCCTGTCTTGGCTCGCCTTGACCGCGTACGGGGTCGCCATCGGATTCCTGATCGTCAACTTGCCGAAGTTGAGCGCGACGACAAAGGATGCGATCGTCAACGGCTTCGTCGCCATCCTCATGATCTTATCCGGTGGCTATGTCCCCGGTTTTGACCAAGTGACGCTGAACTACGCGCCGTGGGCTGCCTACGTGTTCATGCCGATTTTCATGCGGGACGGGATGCTAGCCGTCCTCCTGCGGGAAGGGGACATGAATCTGTATTGGCAAAGTCTCGGATTGCTCGGGATTCATCTCCTTGTCTTGATCGCATTCAGCTACATTCTCTCGAAAGGAGTGAAGCGTCATGGTACTCATTAGACATGTGGCCAAACGGATGCTTCGAAAGAAAGGACTGTGGGTGTTCACCTTCGTGTCGATGTTCGGTTTCGCGCTCATCCTCTCCTTCGTCGGTGGTACGTCCAGTTTGAACGCATCCATCGGGATTGTCGACCGGGATGGTGGACTCCTCGCCGAACGTCTCATTGACGAGGCCGAACGATTTGGTCGGGTCACATTGCTCGAATCGAGCACGGAGGATGTCTTGTTAGAAGGAGAAGATATCGTCCTCATCATTCCAGAAGACTTCACGGAACAGGCGTTCACAGGAGACATGCCCCGCCTCTCCTTCTCTGCGATCGCCGGGAGTGATGCCTCGTTGATCGAGCAGGCGCTGAACGGTCATCTGTCCCGCGAACGTCAACTGCTCGAAGCGAGCAACTATGAGGAAGCGACGTTCGAAGAGCTCGCATCCATTGAGACGGCGAACGGTTACACACTTTCAAGTGAACCTTTTCAGGAAAGTGTCGCCACGACCGCTCGGACACAAGCCTTCTTCGGTCTATTGTCGTTCATCATGATGTCGACCTTTCTCCAGTTCATCCCCATGTTTGTCGCAGACGACCGGGACGAGAAGATTTATGCGCGGTTGTTTGCCTCACCGGTGACACCACGGCGTTACTTCGCCTCCCTGCTCCTCGCCTTTTATCTCGTCGGCTTCGTCTACGTGATGCTGTTGATTGGTGTGAGCCTCGCTCTATATGGTCAGGACGTATGGACACATCTTCCGACCGTGTTCGCCTTGTTTTCTTCCTATTTGCTCGTCTGTCTGGCACTCGGTGGTCTCATCGCCGTCTTTGCGACGAATCGGGAGAAGGCGAACATCTTTCAAATCTCGGTCACGATGGCATCCGCTATCACCGGTGGGGCATTCATCAGCCTCCTTTGGTTACCGGATTCATTGAAACTCGTCGGTCGTTTCTTGCCGACCTATTGGTTAAATAACGGTGTCATCACGATGTATGAGGGACAGTTCCCGTTCCTCTCCATCCTTGTCATGATCGGCATGACCGGCATCGTCTTCCTCTTCACCATCCTCGTGTTGAAGAAACGACCCCTGACCGTTTGAAAAAGCGAGTCCCCCACATTCAGGAGGACTCGCTTGTTTATTGTTGAAGTGTCGGCACGACTTTTTCAAAGAAGACGTCGACGAGCGTCGGATCGAACTGTTTCCCTGCCTCTTGTTTGATGATGGCAAGTGCCTCGTCAATCGTCTTCGCTTGTCGATACGGTCGCCCCGTCACCATGACATCGAACGTATCGGCGACGGCGATAATTCGCGAGGCGAGCGGGATGTCATAATCACTCAAGCCTTTCGGGTACCCTTTACCGTCCCAACGTTCATGATGCGCCAAGACAATCTCGGACAAGGCGACATATTCGGGTACCGTACTCAAAATATTGTAACTGATTTCCGGATGGCGCTTGATTTCATACCATTCCGATTCGGTCAACGCGCCAGGTTTATCTAAAATGTCATTACTGATTGCCACTTTTCCGATATCGTGTAAAATGGCGGCCGTTCGAATCTCATTCACTTCGGCACTCGTGAAGCCCATCGCTTCCGCAAGTTTCCCCGCTAAATTGGCGACCCGTTGAGAATGCGCTTCTTCGCGCGGAATCTTCTCATAAAGCGTGCGCATGATGATTTGGATGGAATGGTGGCGTCGACTCTGCTTTTCAGAAACCTTATGGTGATACATCCGGTCTTCCGCTAAGTTGAACACCTCGGTCAATTCTACATTCGAGTCATGCTTGACCGCTTCACCGAACGATGCGGAAATCGGTAACCCTTCTACCGTCTGTTCGTGGAAGAGACGACCGAGACGGTCCGACAGTTGTTTCGCCTCATCGAGCGTCGTATTCGGGGAGATGACGACGAACTCATCGCCTCCGACTCGGGCCACTTCATCTTTCGCGCGCAATTCATTTCGTAAAATATTCGCCGCTTCGACGAGCAGTTGATCTCCGACCAAGTGTCCGAACGCATCGTTTGTGAGCTTCAACCCATTGATATCGATGACGATGAGTGTGAGCGGATAAAAATGCTCATCATCATAGCGCTCCAGCGCCTCTTCAAAGTAACGTCGGTTTTTAATACCCGTCAATTGATCGTGATAACTGAGATATTCAATCTCTTTCTCATATGTTTTCTTCTCCGTGACATCTCCGATATAACCGTGCCATAAGACATGTCCTTCCGCAATCTTCTCCGGACGAGATGACCCGAGAATCCAGACGGTTCGTCCGTCCTCGCTCAACACACGAAATTCCGCGTCCCAAATCGTTAAATTACGATACGATTCATCAATCGATTGCATGACATGCGGATAATCGTCCGGGTGCATCCGCCGGAAGACAAGACTCGCATCTCTCTGTACCTCTTCTGCCGAAATCCCTAACATATCTTCAAAGCCCCGGCTAAAGAACGGGAAGTTGAAGCTTCCGTCAGGCAACAATTCGAATTGATAGATGGCACCCGGGATTTGGTCGGATAGTTTCGTCAAGAGGCGGTCCCGATCGGCCAATTTTTCTTCCAATTGGACTCGGTCTGTCACGTCCTTGGCGACCGCATAAATGTAATCCCCTTGAAGTTTACAATGCCATTCGATTGAGCGGTACGTATCGTCGATCGTCCGGAATCGGTTGACGAATCGGAACAACTCGCCACGTTCTTCAAGCTCCACAAATCCTGCTTCCGTGATCACCTCATCGTCCGGGTGAATCAGACTAAGAAAATCGATATTCTCCAACTCATCAAGCGAAAACCCTAATACGCGCTCCCACGTATCGTTCAAGTGTAGCACTTGCCGTGTGTTGAAGGCCATGATGCATTCCAAGTCGAGCGTGCCAAATCCATCGAACATTGATTTCTTCGTCTCACCCACTTGATGATCGGCTTTCGTCAATTGCTGAAGTACATGGACGAGGTACAACTCGACGAGACCGAGGCGGTTCGCTTGTTTCCCTTGCTCCATCACAATCGTCAAGTCTCCGTATAAAATACCGTCTTTCTCGATTTTGAAGAGAACGACTTCTCCAAGCGAGAAAATTCGAAGTAGATTTTTAACGAGACGTGTTGGAAGCGCACCATCAATAAGTGGACCAATCCCATCAAATACACGAGGATTTGATTGTTTGAACAGGTCACGCCGCTGATCCGTCATCGGCCATTTCCTTCCGACCGGATGAAATCCAAGGATATCGAGACTTCTTTCTAACATCTCGTCAATGCCGGATAAGGCGACGGTCGTGTAGGACTCTCCATCGTTCTCCATTAAATTGAGCGCGACCGCCTTCGCTCCCGTGAAATCACGAATCTGGTCGAGGAATTGTTGATTCATCAATAAATCGCTACCCGTCGAGACGAAGCGATGGGAGACGTTGACGAGCTGCTTCAACGCATTGTTTTCTTGTACATGTCGGGTGATGTCATGGAACATGACCGATACGAATCCTTGGCGTTCACTGAACACGGACATCTCGAACCATGACTTGTTGCGCCGAGAGAAGTGTTCAAACGTCACCGTTCCACCTTCGTTGACGACGTGTGCCACTTGAATCATCCACTCCCGCTCACTATATTCAAAGTCCTTTAAGGCGCTTGATACTTTTTTCCCGATGAAGTGTTTTCGCTTCCCCTTCATGATTTTCTCAAAGGCAGGATTCACTTCAAAGAATTCATAGTCGATCGGCTCCGAAGCGTCGTCGTAAATCACTTTAAACTCGACGTAGCCTTGGGGCATATAACGCAACAATGTGTCGTATGAAGAATGATGGGGGGTTGTCACGTCACTTCCTCCTCAGCAAATAAAATCTCCACTCAGTTTACCTCATTTGTGATAGATTCCCTATTTTTTCCGAACTCATTCCCAACTTTTTATTTTAAGTTTTCGTAAAGTGAAAGTTCTTCCCTTGCCCCATCCCCTCACCTTTGTTAGACTGATTTCGAAAACCGATATCGAATTTCGATATTAAGGAGATGACACGTATGGAAGACCGCGTCTTGCGGAAGCTGTTTCTCGGTTTCATCCACATCCATATCTTGCACCACGCCGCGGAACATTCCGTGTACGGAGCATGGATGGTCGATGAGCTTCGGGAGCACGGTTATGAAATCAGTGCCGGTACGCTCTACCCGATCTTGCACGGGATGGAGAAAGACGGGCTCTTGATTCGTGAAAACGAGACGGTCGATGGACACGTTCGCAAAAACTACGTGACGACCGAAAAAGGACGTTCTGTGTTGGCGGAAGCCCGTCAAAAGGCATACGAGTTATTCAAAGAAATTAAGGAGTGAAGATATGACGACACAACGTGTAACGTTCAAGACGTTACTAGAAATTTTATTCGTTTCAACGAGGCTAGGTCTCACCTCATTCGGTGGTCCGGTCGCCCACCTCGGTTACTTCCACGAGGAATATGTGAGACGACGCAAATGGATGGATGAGAAAGCATATGCCGACCTCGTCGCCTTATGCCAATTCTTACCTGGACCGGCCAGTTCACAGGTCGGGATCGGCATCGGGATTGTCCGCGGTGGCATATTAGGTGGGATCACCTCGTTTATCGGCTTCACGACGCCGTCGGTCGTTGCCCTCATTCTGTTCGCTTTATTGTTGTCAGGGCTCGACGTGTCCGACTCAGGCTGGCTCTACGGTTTGAAGGTCGTCGCCGTCGCCATCGTCGCCCATGCCATCTTAGGGATGGCGAGCAAACTGACACCTGATACAAAGACCCGAACGATTGCCTTTTTCGCCTTGGCGGGCGTCTTGCTCTGGCAGACGACGTTCAGTCAGGTGTTGTTCATTCTCCTCGCGGCACTCGCAGGATTCCTGTTGTTCAAGCCGGACCGCCTCGATGCGAAATCGAGCGCGTTCCCCATTTCGAAACGTCTCGGGGCCGTTCTGCTGTCGATATTTGGGGCGCTTCTCGTCATCTTACCGATTTTACGGGAGACGTTTGAGAATCAAACGATTGCCTTGTTCGATAGCTTTTACCGGGCCGGTGCCCTCGTCTTCGGCGGCGGACATGTGGTCTTGCCACTACTAGAACGAGAACTTGTACCAGCTGGTTTCTTGAGTGAAGAAGCCTTTCTTGCAGGATACGGTGCCGCTCAGGCCGTTCCTGGTCCGCTTTTCACGTTCGCTTCTTATCTTGGAACGGTGATTAATGGTGTGCCGGGTGGCATCCTTGCGACGGTCGCCATTTTCTTGCCGGCCTTCTTGCTCATCCTCGGAGCACTTCCATTTTGGGACGCGCTCCGTCACAACCCGAAAGTCGCCGGTGCCCTCATCGGTGTCAACGCGGCGGTCGTTGGGATTTTGATTGCGGCATTCTACAGCCCGATCTTCACGAGTACCGTCAACGGTGCGGTCGACTTCGTGTTCGCTGCCTTCCTGTTCGTGATGATTGCTTATTGGAAGTTACCACCGTGGTCACTCGTCATCGCCGGGGTACTCGGTGGGTCGTTGATTAATCTGATGTAAAGTGCAAGGGACCTCGTGTCCCTTTTTTTATTGGATTTTCACGTCATTTGATTGTTAATCTTTTGAAACCATTCCCTCTTCCTCGCTCGTTATACTGAAGGATGGATTGAAAAATAAGGGAAATGTCCGCTTTACTAGAAAGGAAGTGGGGGCATGAAACCACTCAAACATACAACGTATATGCCTGGTCTCGACGGCTTGCGCACGTTCGCCGTCTTGGCTGTCATTTTATATCATTTAAATGTACCTTACATATCCGGGGGATTCCTCGGTGTCGATGTCTTCTTCGTCCTTTCCGGTTACTTGATTACCGGCATCTTGATTCGCGAATGGACGAAGACCGGCACAATCGATTTGAAAAGATTCTATGTCGCACGTTTCCGTCGTTTGTTGCCGGCGCTCGTCTTGATGCTGTCTGTCGTGATGACGTATGTGACGCTGTTTGACCGCTCCTTGCTCGATACGGTGCGACAGGATTCACTGGCGGCACTTGCCTATGTGAACAACTGGTGGTATATCTTCCACGAAGTCTCCTACTTCGAAAGTTTCGGAAAGCCATCGCCGCTTCAAAACCTATGGTCTCTCTCAATCGAAGAACAGTTTTATGCGGTCTGGCCGCTACTCCTACTCGTCGGTCTCGCGTTCCGGAAGCGATTGCTCCAACTACTCGCTGCACTTTTATTCGTCTCCGCCGCCTGGATGGCATTCCGATATGTACCAGAAGCCGACCCGAGTCGCGTCTACTACGGGACCGACACACGCTTGTTCGGTCTGCTTATGGGAGCCGTCCTCGCGTTCGGTTGGCGCCCGGACACGTTTAAAGAGACGATTCCGAAGATCGGACGTCACATTTTGAATGGGGCTGGCGCCATTTCGCTCATCGCCATCGTCGGAATCATCCGAACCGTCAACGCCTACGACGCGTTCCTCTATTACGGAGGCTTCTTGCTCGTCGCGTTCCTATCCGCCCTATTGATTGCCGCTGTCGCCCATCCGGCGACCATTTGGTCACGACTGTTTGGAAGCGCTTGGCTTCGCGTGATTGGCACCCGGACGTATGGGATTTACTTGTGGCACTATCCGGTCATCATTCTGTCGACACCGCTCGACCGACTCGGGACGTTCTCGCCACTTCTTTCCGTCGGACAAGTGGCGTTGACGCTTTTGATCGCCGAGTTGTCGTATCGTTTCGTCGAGACACCGATTCGCCGAAATGGATTCAAACATGCGTTCCGTCAGCTCGTCTCGACACCGACGCACCCGAGCGCACGCTTCGCCGCCACGGCATGTGCGACCGCGCTCTCACTCGTTCTCGTTGGGAATTTGACCATCCTGGCGTTCTCTGAGTCGAAGCCGGTCGAAGATGAGATTCCTGTCGTGAAAGTACCGATGCCAAAAGATGACACACCGGACGTTCCGAAAGAACCGGAATCCGAAGAGGCAGAGGATGTTCCGTCCGAAGATCAACCGACAGATGAGAACACAGCACCAACTGAAAAACCAGAAGAACGAACATGTCCACCGGCTCTCGCGATTGGCGACTCGGTCATGCTCGGATTGAACGAATACTTGGCAGATGCCTTCCCGAATATGAAAATTGACGCCCAAATCGGACGTCAAGTTCGTGATGCAATCCCAGTTGCCTCACAGTACCAATCCTATAATGCTCCGGGGCACGTTGTGTTCCTCCATCTCGGAACGAACGGTGCCTTCAAAATGGAGCAACTCGAAACGCTGCTCAAGCAGTTCGAACGAGCAGATGAGATCTATTTGATCAACACACGTGTCCCGCGTCCATGGGAAAGTGAGGTCAATGAAAAACTCGCACGGGCAAGTGAACTTCACGAGAACGTGTCCCTCATCGATTGGCATGAACGGTCAATCGGGAAAGAAGCGTACTTTGAAAGTGACGGGGTCCATTTGAATATCAAGGGCGCCGAAGCGTTTGGCCACGTACTGAACGAAGAAATCGGCTGTCAAGCAAACTAGGCTCTTGCGAGTGCAATGGCCTAGTTTTTGATTGACTCAAATCCATAATCCTCCGTTTCAGAATCTTGATAGAAGCGGTAAAATAATACTAAAAATGGAAAGAGTGATTGCTATGAATAAATGTACAGCATGCGGGGCGACGCTAAAGCGTGGACAATCCCACTGTTCACAATGTGGCACGAAAATCGAAACGACATCGACCCGTCCTCCCCTTTGGAAGTGGGCCGTCCCGATTGCCCTTGTGGCCGTGATCGGATTAGGCGTATGGTTATGGTCGGAATGGAATGAACCGCTCGCCTCAAAAGAGACGACGACAGCAAAAGATGTACAACAATCGTTCTCCGCTTCGACGGAGGAAGAAGAGTCGGAAGAAGCTCCTGAAGTCGAAGAGGAAGCTGCTCTCCCGGATACCGAGGCAGAAACGGGTGTGTTTTATGAACCAGTCTCCTATGATGAGGTCGACCGGTTTATGTATTCTTTTATCGACGCCTTTACGAGCGCGACTTATTCAACGGATACGTCTGAAGTCGAAACATTTCTTGCCGAGGGATCGACGTTCCAGTCACAGACATTAGATTACTTGAACAATACCCTCTTCACCAAAGGCATCAAAGAAGACCATCTATACACGGAAGTCATCTCCATTCAAGTGAATGGTGAAAATCGTGACTCGATCGAAGATGATGAAACCGCGACCGTCACCACAAATGAAGCGTACCGCATCATCAAAGAAGACGACTCTAGTGTGAGAGCGACATTCGAGACGACATATGCGGTCCGCTATGAGGATGGCGAAATGAAGATTGTGCAAAATCTTGGCTCCGATGAATTATCACGGGAAGAAGAATACTGAAAACAAGCACGGACAGGAAGCTGTCCGTGCTTGTTTTGTTTAGTTGATCTTCAGTTTTTTCATTCCCCAACCAAGGAGTACCCCGAGCGTGATCAAGACGAGCGCAATGAACGATCCTGCGATACTCAGGCCGTCCGTGGCAATACCAAAAATCAGAACCTCGTTCAACTCAACGAACATACCGTTATTCAAGAACCACTGCCAGACGATGAATGCGATAAGTGCAGAAGCCACAAACCAGATTCCTGCCTGCCATGAATGAATATGCCCCTTAGCGAACATAGCATAAATCACGACATTCAAGACTAATAATAGTAGCAACCAAGAGAAGACACCGTCCTTGTACAATGCTTCAGAACGCGTTTCATCATTTGCGAGATCCGCCTCATACATTTCGGTCAACGTCCCAAAAATCATTGGTGAGACAGTCATCACATCAATCGGTTCACCAACAGAAAGTTCTGGTTTTGTATTCATATACACGGAATTCAAAATGAAATCCTCTACTCCACCGACCTCTTCATTCATGGTTTCGATTGCTTTTTCAATTTTTCTTGGAGCCGTATCTCCAAATAATGACATGCCCATTTCATAAGATCCCATAGGAGACTGAACCCATAATGATTGTTCTCCACCATGTCCGATGGTCTGCCAGTTCATACTCACCGCTTGTCCGGTCAAATACATCAGCTCTTCGCTGTCGACAAACTCGAGGCGTTCTCCCTCATCGATTTTATTGAGTTGAAGACCAAAGTAACCGATACCGACAAACGTCGATACGAGTGTGACCGTCAATAACGCCCGAACGCCTTGTTGCGCAATCTTCCACTCTCCCTGGAACGGCATCGAAATCAAATAAGCCAATCCGAGTGTAAAGAGAAGCATCAACGTCGTCGCTGCAATGGTTTTGAGCCACGCGATTTCAAAGAGTGGCGGATGAAAAGCGAAGGCGTAAATCAACGCATATCCGACGAGAACCGTCACCATGAATCCCGCCATCCGACTGAGCACACTGCTCAACGTCGACGTCTGTCGAATCAAGACATACACAGCGGCAATCATCAAGAAGATTCCGCCGTACATCATGAAGTAGTTTCCGAACTGAGCAGAAGCAAACCCATCGACTTGCCAATAATCAGCAGCACCTCCACCTTCATTGGCTATAAGCTGATTCACTTGTTCTGTCGTGATGGACCAGTACACTTTCGCTCCGATGAGAAAAGCGAGGAACATCGTTGCATTGAATGAAGAAAGATAAATCTCGAACTCATCTGCAAGTGATGGAATAGCCTCTGCTGGAAGCATGGCGACCAAACTCCCTGCAATCAACAGAAGAACGAGTAAAAATCCAAGACCGAACAACGCTCCACGCACTACGTCCGTCTGATTGACACGCAATGACCTGAGCGATTCATTTGAAAAGGACAACTTCGTCGCACCGTCTCGTTTACCGGCTACTCGTCTCAACTGAGACATCACTTGTGTCCCCGTCGCGGCGACCGTACGAAGGGACTCCTCCATCCGATTGATACTCGTCGACGGCTCGAGTGCCGTTTGACCGCATGCGTGACAGTACAGTTCATGCGACGCTCGGGCAGTACCACAACTCGTGCAGAATTGACCGGTCGATACATCGAATCGATAGGTCGTATCTGTCCCTTCTAGTTGGACACCGTCCCGTTCGCAATATTGATTGTGGTCTTCATTTGCATGGCCACATTGGTGACAATACCTCATGCGGTCACCTCCATCTTCCCTCCACAGCATGCACAGTACGAGGCATCAAGCGGTTGTGGGGAACCACAAGAATTGCATGCTTGTTTCGGACGAACATCCGGTTGCGGGACCGGTGTGCCACACGATCCACAGAATTTTGCATCCTTCTCAAGTGGTGCATCACACGATGTACAGCGATGTGGTTTCATCGCCTCCTGCATGTCACGGATGCGACGACTTGCCTCATAGATGAGGACGTCCTGTTCCATGATCTGCGCCACTTCTTCCGAACGACCTTGTTGCATCAATTGACGATACTGTTGTTGTCCGAGCTCAAGAAGCAGTTGCCCCCGAGCCTTCTTTGATTTTTCCATGCGTGCCTGTAAGTCCTTGATACTTTCTGCTGCATCTAATAGCGCAGACTGTTGTTGCCACATTTTCATGTCCATCTCTCCTATTCTAAATATGTCGCTTCTACGATATGATATGTTCCATCGTCATATGGTTCGGCGATGACATAGCGGAATCTCGACTTCACTAAACGTTGGGGCGCATCTTCTTCGCCATCCGTCACAAACTGACTGTTGATGCCAACGACCGCTTCCGTCTCAATCGCCATCTGTTTATTCCATGTCGTGAGCTTCGTTTTTTGGTTAATCACTTCCACACCATCAAACGAGCCATACCATTCCTGATTTTCTGACTGCATGATGTCATATGTTTTTCGTTGTTTGGCCAGGTAAGCCTCGTCAGTTACAACCGTCAATGCACTCAAATCTTCGTAATACATGAAGTTCACCCATTCTTCGGCGTGACGCGTGATAATGTCTTCCGTGAACGCGATCGTATCGGCATCCACTTGTGGGTCAAACTTGACCGGTTTACTACCCGGTTTGGCGAGAACCTGTTTGGACTCCACCGTCCCCCATGGCATGTCAATATACGTACTCAACGTTACGCCTTGTTTCGGAACGGGTCCGTATGTCTTCCATTCTCCAATCGTTTTGCCTGAGTCTTCCCCATTCACAATCAACGGAGCGTCATCGTATGTTTGATCTAGCTCGACACTCAATCCTTTGAATGCGACCATGAACGGTTCATCTGAATTGGACGACTCCAAACTATTGAACGTTTTGACCGCCTGATCTTGTCCATATTGCCCATCATATTTCACAGCGACTTCGACCATACCTGGAAACGCATCCCGAATGACGACTTGATCTCCTTCAGAAGCCAGTTTTTCTTTTCCGTATGGGTCAGGCAATGACACCGTGATGGCATCAAAGTTACTCGACACATACATCGTCTGAGGAATCAACTCAAGACCGTATCGCTTGAATACGCCGTACGATTTTCCGATCTCCCGTAACCGAAGCGGAAGGCCCTCATTCGATGCTCCGATGGAACGACTGGCACGGTCTAAATAGTCCACTGTCGATTCCATCAATTCTGCTTGACTCAGCCCTGTCAACAAGGCCGCCGCCTGTGCCTCTGTCACGTCTGCTTCTTTGAGTCGCAATAGCGGGGCGAGTGCCTTGGCATCCTCACTCGTGACGGCTGCGCGAATCTGTTCGATTTGTTTTTCAGGGGTATACATGAATTGATAAAATCCAAAATACGTCGCACCTGCAATCAATAATAAAGATAATGCCGTAATCATTAACCCTTTCCCGACTCGTTTTTTGGAGGATGTCATCTTCGTCTCAACGGGTGATGTCGGTTTCGTTTCTTCTACAGAAGCCATGGGCTCCACCTTCGTGCCGCAGTTTGGGCAAAACTGTTGCGTGGCACTCAGTTCTTTTGAACAATTGGGACAGTTCATAATTCACCTCTCTATAACATAATACGAATCATTTTACCATATTTTGTACGTATTACCTGTTGCTTATTTACAATAAAAGTAAATAAAAAAAGAGTGGATGTCTCCACTCTCTCCTCGTTCATGTTCGATTGAATACATAACGTCCCAACAGCTTCACATACGCCAATACTTCACGAATGAGATATCGCCCTTTCGCAAGCGGTGGGGTCGGTGCATAAAGGGCATCGCTCTCGAGCTGAAAATACAGTCTCGCAATCAGACGGGCCCGCGGCACATGAAAGTCATTCGTCACGATTGTCACACCTGATGCTCCGTCCCAAAACGGACGGCTATGCTCAAAGTTCTCGATTGTCGACGTCGATGTCGCTTCCACATGAATCCGTGTAGCATCGATTCCTTGCGCCATCAGTTCTCGTTCAATGACACACGCCTCCGCCATCCCTTCATCTGGTCCCTGTCCACCTGTTGCGATCAGTTCGACTTGAGGATGTGCCTTCGCATAGGCGGCAGCCACGTCAATTCGATGTTGGAGCGCCCGGGATGGTCGTATCCCATTCACTTTCGCCCCAAGGATGATGAGGAACCGATATGTTCCAGTCGCATTTTTTCTCATGTTGTCACCCCGCCTTCGTACGTTCTTTCCTAACTTTACTCAAACAAAGAAATGATTGCACGAATCCGCTCTTTTTTACAATTTCAAGTAAGTATATTTACATAAATATGAAAATAACATTTGAAATATCCAAAAATTGTTTTATGATAAGGGAGGTAAGACTTCTTGAGGGAGGACTGGTGAACCATGACAGATTCAGATAAGTGGTTATCCACCCGCTTCTTGTATACACGCGATGCACGACTGTTTGCAGAGATTGAGGTTGTCGAGCTCGACCCGACTCACTATAAGTTCGTGATTCATCCGACACCGCTTGGCGCCGGGGAATCTCCCTATATGCGACAAGGTCCGTTAGACTCAGACCATCTCCCCTCTGCCTTTTCCGATGTGAGCCGTGTGTATTCGAGACAGCTGGATTGCTTGCGTGCC
Organism: Exiguobacterium sp. s123; assembly: GCF_018617075.1. Lineage (GTDB taxonomy): Bacteria > Bacillota > Bacilli > Exiguobacteriales > Exiguobacteriaceae > Exiguobacterium > Exiguobacterium profundum. Next base: position 83,185 of record NZ_JACSJL010000004.1, read on the forward strand.
GCGACGCGTCTCGTCTCTTCGATTGGACCAGCTCGCTTCACAGCACATTGACCAAAAGAACGGAGTCGCACAGTTGCGACTCCGTTCTTTCTTATTGCTTCGATCATTTGACGATGATTGGAATCGGCTGATTGATTCCTTGATATGTCGCTCGTAGAACAACCAAATGGTCTTGCTGATCACGTTTAATCGTCACGTTATAACCTTCTTGTTGTGTTTATTCGGTTTCGTCGGACAATCGCTGAAGGGCTGATCGTAACTGACTGATCTCGGTAGACTGATTCGATTGAATCGCACGAAGTTCATCAAGGTGTCGCTTAGTCGTCTCGAGCTCCTCGCGCATGGCTTCCAGTCGTTGCTCCCGATCCGCTAATTTCCATGAACAGATCCGGTTCGCACGACGAGCATGCAGTTGGTCGTAACGAACGTGTGGATAACGAGCCACCAAATCGATTTCCTTAGGTCCCTCTCGTCTCACCTCTTCGAGCAGATCAAGGAGAAGCCGTTGCGCCGCTTCATCACGGAAATGTTCATCCACGAGTGCGGCCGAGAAACGTGCGAGCTCTCGTCTCGTCGTCTCATCCATCAATTCGAGGATGGCATCACCGATTCGACCCGATGTGTATCCATCGTATTTCGTCCCGATGCCACCAAAGTTCGTACTCGCAATATCTTGCCACGTCGAAGGTGTGACCAGCCCCTGATAACTTTTGCTCCCGACGGCGATGGTTGGTTTGCCGACCGCCATCCCTTCTAGCGCAGAGCGCCCTGGGGCGATGACGAAATCGGCACGACGCATCACTTCGGGTAAATCGTCTTGCTCGACCCAACCAAGCCAGTCCATCGTCTGACTGGTCCCTTCAAGCGCTTCCTCATAACGTGATGCGTATTTTTCCCGTTGTGTCCCGTCCCCGACAATGAGCCAATCAATCGGTAAAGACTTGATCCGCTCGTCTTCTAGCGCATCCAAAAAGACATCTAAAATGAACAGTTTGTCCGCATCTAGTCGCGAGGTGAATAGACCCGTCACGCGCTCTGACGACACGCTCGTCACATCCGGGACGAATGCATCATCGACTCCATTCGGAATGACGATGAGCTTCGATTCGATGGCCGGACAGTGCTCCACGAGATGGGTCGCGATCCGTTCCGAGACGGCGATCACTCGCGAGACGCTCGTATGATACTGCTCAATCTCATCATAATACATCCCATGGATGACGAGGACGAACGGGATGCCGTGTGTCTCTGCCACCGCTAGGCCGACCTGTCGTGAATCGAACGGATGGGCATACACCAGATCGAAGGATTGTGTCCCTACCGCATCGATCACACGGGTGACGTCCTCATTGGAATAATCGGTTCGTATGACCTGCCCACCGAGCGCCTCTACCTCTTTGGCAAAGGGACCTGGCTTACAGACGACGGTCACCTCATGACCCTCTCGAATAAGCACTTTCACAGATGAGAGAATGTGTCGATGAAGCCCACCCATCGCGGAGTGGAAGAGTACCGGTAGCAATACGTTCATGAAGCGCACCTGCCTTTTCGAAGGAATCGCGTTCGATCACAGACCTTCTTGATACATCGACCCGAGTCCTGTGATTCGGTCATTGTGTAAGAACAGAACCGCATCGACATCGTTCTCTTCCGCATATTCCGCGATGCTGACATCGTAGTCATCGAGATAGCGAACGTCGATTGCCGATACCGTCCCGAACGACTCGCCAAGGTAGCCGAGTACCGGGTTCGCATAAGAATCTTTCAACACGAGGAGATGATCGTCATTTTTCGGATTCTCCTGCGTGATTTTCGCGAGGGCGTAGTTGTCACCCATGAACAAGTTGTAGTAGTTCGTGAAGTCGTCCGTGTTGTTCAACACGTCTTTGTCGAGGACGCCATGTCCACAGTCATCCCCGTTTCGACAGACCGTCGTCGTGAATCCGTCTTTCGGTTCGAGATACGTGAACGTGTCCGCCGATTCGACATACGGCATCGAGATTTCCCGGGCATGTGACCCGTAGAACGTCCCGTCGACCGTCTTCACGTCTATCTCATCTGCGGTCAACACCGGCGCATCCGGGAACTGTTCGCTTAAACGGTCCATGATTTGACCATACGCGAGGAATGCCCCTTCTGCTCGCCAGTGGTGATCGGTTTTGAAATAGATATCCTCGCCCGGTTCGTCACCGAGCGTCTCCTCCAAGTCGATGAGCGGGATGCCGTTCTCTTCGATCCGCTCATGTAACTCATCACGATTCTCCGCATCCGCCGACTCGATGTAAGACGGGAAGATGTTTTGTCGCGTCGCATAGACCGGCTTACTCGGTGCCGAGGCGAAGTAAGACGGGATGCCGGCATCATCCATCTCTTTTTTGAACTCTTTGAAGAATACACCGAGCGAAGAATACTGACTTTCGTTCGCATCCGGACCGTACAAGAATCCATCGATGCTGATGACGCCGTTATTCATCTGTTGTTGCAACACGTTCAGTTGCACCCAGGCCTGCGTTTCAATCCACAGGTTTCGCTCAAACACCTGGTCGTTCGCTGACGCCTCGAACTCTTCCATGTACGACCCATTTAAAATCGTTTCGATGGATGGCTCAGGACGCTTCGCCAATATGCGTCCCTCGGTGGCCGAGCTTTCCTGCTCGTTACCGAAGGCATAAACGGCAAGTCCATAAAAGATGGTGCCAAGGAAGCCGAGCAAGAGGATACTGTTGACCACCCAAGAGAGGCGCCGTCCTTTCGAACGGACTTGTTCGCTTTTGGTTTGTTGTTCCATTGTCAGCCCTCCTTAGAACCGGAAATAAATAAACGGATTGAATGTACTCGAGACGACGTACGAAATCGAGATGCCGAAAATGAGCAAGATATAAGCTGCTCGGGCAAGACCTGCGCTCGCGGCAAGAACCGGACGTTCCGAGTCCACCTCGTGGCGCAAGAAATGAGCGACCAGCATCTTCGGAAGCGGTGTGGCAGCAATCATCGCCAACAGAAGAACCGTTCCGTATTGGACGAGATAGAAGTATGCCGTTTGATCGAACACTTCACCGCCGTGTAAGCCGAACATGACTTGCAGATAGTCAATCGCGTATGTGAAGTTATCGGCACGGAAGAATACCCAACCGATGACGACGACGAATAATGTGAACACATGCGCGAGCCATGCCGGCCACGCAGCGAGCCATTTCCCGAGAAATGCCCGTTCGAACATGATGAAGATCCCATAATAGAGACCCCAGGCGATAAATGTCCAACTCGCCCCGTGCCATACGCCAGTCAATAACCAGACGATGGTCAAGTTGCGATACGTCTTCCATGCCCCTTGACGATTCCCCCCGAGTGGGATGTACACGTAGTCTCGGAACCAACTTCCGAGCGAGATGTGCCAACGACGCCAAAACTCAGACACCGATTTCGAAATATACGGATAATTGAAGTTCTCAAGGAAGTGGAACCCAAACATCCGACCAAGACCGATGGCCATATCCGAATAACCGGAGAAATCAAAGTAAATCTGTAGTGAGTAGGCGATGATTCCGATCCAGGCGAGTGTCGTCGACAAATCCCCGGCCGATTGACTGAATACCTGATCCGCGACGTATCCACAACTGTTCGCCAAAATCATCTTCTTCCCTAGACCGATAACGAATCGTTGAATTCCTGAAACGAAGTCATCGACTGTCTCACGGCGGTCCACGATCTCATCTGCGACCGTTTGGTAACGGACGATCGGTCCGGCAATCAATTGCGGGAAGAATGAGACGTAAAGTGCCAAGTCGAACAAGTTCTTCTGGAGACGCCCATCGTTCCGATACACATCAATGACGTAACTCATCGCTTGGAACGTGAAGAATGAAATCCCGAGTGGTAGCGGGATCTCCGGGTCGTTCAGCGAGAAGCCGAACACCGAGTTGACGTTCTCGACGAAGAAACTCGCGTACTTGAAGACCCCAAGCATCCCGAGGTTTCCGAGAAGCATGAGCGCCATCGTCCATTTGATCTTCTTCGCATCGTCCCGATACTTATCGACCATGAAGCCGAAGAAGTAGTTCATGATGATTGAAGCGAGCATGATGAGGACGAAACGTGGTTCACCCCATGCGTAGAAGAACAAACTTGAAACGAGTAGAATCGTATTCTTCAGCCAGCGTGGTGACACGAAGTACAACAACAGCACGACCGGCAAGAAATAAAATAGAAATACCGTGGAACTAAATAACATACCGAATGGTCCCTTTCTCCCTTAAGACTTGCTCCGTTCAGCGGAACGTTACATAGAGGTCATCGAATCGTACTGTGATCGGGTCAAGCGTCTCGACGATGTATTTGTACGACATCTTGAAATACTTGGCGCCTTCCATCTGTTTCACGACTTCTTCAATCGGATTCATCCCCGGATTCAACGTGAGCGAGAAACGTTTGTTCGAAAGACGCTCCTCATCTGAGTACTGCATGACGTACAGTTCAAATCGAACGGTGCGATCGCCTTCGACATAAACGGCAGTCTTCATTTCCATCTCGTCCCCTTCATCCATCTTGGCGTCTGCCAAAAAGATTTTTGACGGTGGAATCTCAAACTTCAAATCAAACAATTGGACGTAAATCGAGTCCGTTAACGCTTGTGGTAAAAATGTGACTTCTGTCTTGTATTCTTCTTCGCGCATCGACATATGATTTTTATGCGGTCCGCGCGGATAGTAATGATAAATCGCCGGACGAATTCGCTTCGTTGACATACAAGCACCTCCGAATCGTTAGGATGATGATACAGAAAAGAGTTGCTGTGCTGGGCACAAAACAACTCTATTCGCTTTCATTTAGTTGGCAAGGATAGCATCGACGATTCGACGTGACGCCTCACCATCACCGTACGGGTTCGATGCTTGTGACATCGCTTTGTATGCCGTTTCGTCAGACAAGAGCTCATCCGCGAGCGAGAAGATGTTCTCTTCTTCGATCCCTGCGAGTTTGAGCGTTCCTGCAGCCACACCTTCTGGACGTTCTGTCGTGTCACGAAGGACGAGGACAGGTACACCGAGAGATGGTGCTTCTTCTTGTACGCCACCTGAATCCGTTAAGATCAAGTGCGACGTCGCCGCATAGTTGTGGAAGTCGAAGACGTCGAGCGGTTCGATCAAGTGGACGCGTTCGACATCGTGAAGAATCTCGTTAGCGAGTTCACGAACGACCGGGTTCATGTGGACCGGATACACGACTTCAATGTCATCATACTTCTCGATCAAGCGACGGACCGCACGGAACATGTTGCGCATCGGCTCACCCAAGTTCTCACGACGGTGTGCCGTCAACATGACGAGACGACGACCTTGTGAACGGATGCTGTCGAGCAATTCGCTCGCATAGTCGTCACGGACTGTCGTTTTGAGTGCGTCGATTGCCGTGTTCCCTGTGACGAAGATCATCTCTTCGTTCTTGCCTTCACGAAGGAGGTTGTCACGCGACGTTTCCGTCGGTGCGAAATGAAGGTCAGCCATGACACCCGTCAATTGGCGGTTCATCTCTTCCGGGAACGGTGAATATTTATTGTGTGTGCGCAAGCCAGCCTCAACGTGACCGACTGCGACTTGGTTGTAGAAGGCTGCGAGTGATGCCGCGAATGTCGTCGTTGTGTCCCCGTGGACCAACACGATGTCTGGTTTCGTTTCAGCGATAACTTCGCCCATCCCTTTCAATACGCGTGATGTGACATCGTAAAGCGTCTGCTTGTCCTTCATGATGTCGAGGTCATAGTCCGGTTTGATTTCGAACAACTCGAGCACTTGGTCAAGCATTTGACGGTGCTGCGCTGTCACGACGACAATCGGTTCTACCCCTTCACGTTTTTTCAACTCAAGTACGAGTGGTGCCATTTTGATGGCTTCTGGTCGCGTCCCAAAGACGGTCATGACTTTTTTCATAGGTCGTTTCGCACGGTCTGACTTCGCCGTGCTTCCTCCTCCCAATTGCTCACGCTTCGTTCGATACAGCGACCGACGAATGGCGTGTTTGTAGTTGTTCTTCTGTCAAAGGCGGTAAGATATACGTCTCTCCGAGCTCCGTCGCATCGACGACCGTCGTACGACGTTTGAGCTTATCGGCTTTAAACGAGTCTTGTTGCTCTTTTGACAAGTTGCGGAACCATTTCAAAAACTTATTGTACTCCCGAACGACTTCATCGACCGGTCCATATTCGCGCACTTCTCCGAACTCGAGCCAAAGGCCGAGCGTACAGAATTGGCGAACTTGTGAGACCGAGTGACTGATGAAGAAGATCGTCTTCCCACGGTCTTTGAACTCGTTCATCTTGGCGAGACACTTGTCGGTGAACGTTTGGTCCCCGACCGAGAGCGCCTCATCGATGACGAGGATGTCCGGGTCGACGTTGATGGAGATGGCGAATCCGAGACGGGACTTCATCCCGCTCGAGTACGTCTTGACCGGCTGATTGATGAAGTCGCCGATATCGGCGAACTCAATGATGGCTGGGGTCAAGTCGATGATCTCCTGTTTTGTCATCCCGAGCATCAAGCCTTTGAGCTCGATGTTCTCGAGCCCCGTCAAGTTACCGTTCAAACCAGAAGAGATCGCAATCAACGCCGTCTTTCCGTGAAGTTCGATTTTCCCGTGCGTCGGCGGCATCACGTCAGCCAGCAAGTTCGACATCGTCGACTTCCCTGACCCGTTAATGCCGATAATCCCGACCACTTCCCCGGGTGGAACTTCAAACGTGACATTGCGGAGCGCGTAAAACTGTTTGCCCCCTGCTTTACTGAAGAAGATCTCCTTCAGCTTATCAGATTGCTTGTTATAAAGCGTATATCGTTTCGATACGTTTTCAAATTTAACCTGGTACATAAGGTCCTCCTCAAATGTAATCGATGAAGTGTCGACGGAAACGCAAATGAATCATCGACCCGACGAAGAAGAGAACGACGACGATGGCCCAGTAATAGAGACCGTAAGCCCAGTTAGTCGCCAACCAGTCGGTTCCGAGGAACATCGACCGATATCCTTCGACTAAATAATAGAGCGGATTGATTTGTAGGATATTCGCGAGCTTCGCCGGCGGCACCCAAAAAATCGGTGTCAAATACATCAACATCCGCATCATCGACTGAAGAAGGTTTTGAAGATCGCGCACGATTGTCGTGAGCGCGGACGTAATCAAGGCGAGCGAGTACAGTAGTGCGAGCGCACTGAACGCCAAGTAGATAAACCAGAGCGAATGTAGCCCCATCGGGAATCCGAATGCCCACATCAAGATAAACGAGACACCGACTAGCGCCACGTGGCGGTAGAAGAGTGCGAGCAAGACGTATGCCGGAATCGTCGAGATTGGGAAGCTCATTTTGGAGACCATGCCGATTTTCGAATAGACGGATCGGGCCGTCGAGGTGATCGCCGAGGCAATGAAGAACCAGACGACAATCCCTGCGACCAACCATGGCAGAAACGGCACGCCATCAATCGGCCTGCCGCTTCGAATACCAAATCCAAATACGAACCAGTAAACTCCAATCTGCAATAACGGTGTCACGAACTCCCATAAAAATCCGAGGTACTGCATCGAGTTGTTGCTTCGCGTCTCATACGTGGCGAGACGGAAAATCAAGTACAAGCTCGACTTTAGCTCTGAAAGAATAGCTTTCGCGGATTTAAACATGTTCATTCACCTGAATCAAAGAACGAGATTCGTTTCCTTTGTATATTTGTAGAGGTTGCCGTAGTTGACGACCGCTACGTCTTCACCTTCTGGTTTCACGATGTTACGTGTGTCGAAGATCATCGGACGACGCATCGTTGACTTGAGCTCTGCGAAGTCGAGGACTTTGAACTCGTTGTGGTCAACCAATACGAGGACGAGATCCGCATCTTTGAGTGCTTCTTCTTTTGAAACGAGCTCGAAACGGCTTGATGTTGATTTTTCAACGTGTGAGTCGTGAACAGAGATGTTCACGCCACGGTCAAGCAAGATTTCAGCGATTTCAACCGCTGGGCTCTCACGCATGTCGTCGACGTTTCCTTTGTATGTCACACCAAAGACCGCGACTTTCGCATCTTCGATTCCAGCAGTCAACTTCTGAACGTTGTCTGCAACGTAGTGTGGCATCGAGACGTTCGTCTCACGTGACAAGTTGATGATTTTCGCGAGGTCAGGTGATTTCGCGACGATGAAGTACGGGTCGACCGCGAGACAGTGTCCACCGACACCTGGGCCTGGGCTGTGCAAGTTGACACGTGGGTGCTTGTTCGCCATCTCGATGACGTCAAGAACGTTGATGTCCAAGTCGTTACATACTTTTGCGAGTTCGTTCGCGAGTGCGATGTTAACGTCACGGAACGTGTTTTCCATGAGTTTCGACATTTCTGCCGTCTTCGCATCCGTTTTCACGATTTCACCTTCAACGAATGTACCGTAGACGCGTGCGCCTGCTTCTGCACATTCTGTCGTGATTCCACCGACGATGCGGTTGTTGTGCACGAGCTCATGAAGGATTTGTCCAGGCAATACGCGCTCTGGGCAGTGTACGAGATAGATGTCTTCACCGACAGTGAATCCAGCTTCCTCGACGAGTGGTTTGACGAAGTCGTCCATCGTACGTGGTGCGATTGTCGACTCAACGATGATGACGTTGCCTTTTTCAACGAATGGCAACACTTTGCGTGTCGCATCTAAGACGTACGTCAAGTCACATGATTTGTGCTCGTCGTCGTTGTTCGGTGTTGGGACCGCGATGATGAAGGCATCTGCTTTCTCTGGTGAGAGTGATGCACGGAATTTCCCTTTTGCCACGACGTCTGCGACCATTTCGCCGAGACCTGGCTCTTCAATGTGGATCTCTCCACGGTTCAATTTATCAACAACATGTTGTGAAATATCGACTCCGACGACGTCGACGCCATAGTTCGCAAAGACAGCCGATGTCGGTAATCCGATATATCCAAGACCTACTGTACATACTTTCATTGTGTGGTAACCTCCAAATGTTTTGACGCGCTTTTTAAATAGCGCATTGTCCATCATTTTATTTCACATTCGATAATAAAACAATACTCATTATACTCTTGAACAATTCTTCGGTGCAATTACATTTTCATGACAATATCGTCGAAAATTGTTCGTGTGTTTTGCCTGAAATGATTTGTTCCATCTCTCGATACAGACGATCGAGCGCAAAATGTTTACGGGCATACGCCTGATAGGCTTTTGCGTCCGTCATCAGCTTCTCGTTCTCTTCTTTATAAGAAAGGATCGTGTCGACAAATTCCATCGTATCCGTGACGAGCAGTTCGTCTGGGTAAATCGTCTCCGCGCCCGTCCAGTGGCGGATGAGCGGATAAGACCCTGCGGCCATCGCTTCGGCCGGTGCGAGATGGAAACTTTCCAAGTCACTCGTCGAGAAGACGAATCCAATCGATTGGAGCCATGTGTCGACGTCATTACCGTGTCCATCGAAATGGACGTGGTCACGAAGGTCCGACTCCTCGATGCGTTTCAGTAACGCCTCGTAGTACGCGCTCTCCTCTTCCCGCTTCCCGATCCAATAGACATCTTTTGGATGGTGCCCTTTGAAGTGGAGCTGGTACCGTTTGTCCGTCTTCAGCAGCTCTTCGAGGACGTCGAGCGCGAGGTCGGGACGCTTCAGTTTCGGGTTCATGCCAATCATACCGAGACGGAACGTCAAATCGTCCACTTGTTTCGGTTTGTCGAGCTTGTCCGCATCGACGGCGTTGTAGATGACCGTCATCTGGTGACGCGGGATCCCGAAGAGACGATGCATCTCTTCTAACATATACGGTGAGACGAGGATGATACGGTCGATGTTGTCGAGCGCATATTCCCGTGGAAATGGTGTCTCTTTCTCCTGACGGTGAATTCGGACGATGAGACGCTGATGCGGCAACTTGTGTTGCGAGTACCAGACGGCGTTGCCGAGGCCCCATTCACAGAAAATGACGTCTGCTTGCGCAAGACACGCCTTACTGTGATTCACATCATGAATCTTATGTCCGTCCCACTGGTCGATGAGGACCCGGTAGCTCGGGTCGGCCTCGAAGCGTTCCATGAACATACGGATGAACTTCAAGTCGTGACCGGCGAAGAGAATCGTCGTTTTCTGCATCTCCCAAATCGCATCACGGAGGCGTTCGAACGTGCTGGCGAACGTGTAGTTTTTCGCCATATTGTAGAGACGTTCCGCCGCATCCTTGTAGATGGCCGGATGTGTGAAGGCGAGCTCGACCTTTTCGATGAACTCATCTTCCGAGTTGACGAAGAGCGGGTAGCTCGACCCGAGCAACATTTCGTGCATCTTGTTGCGGTTGAGAAGGACCGGCTTCCCGAGCGCCCCATATTCGAGGAGCTTCGTCGACAACTCGAGGCTGTCGTCAAGGTCCGGGTGGCGCCACGAGATGCCGATGTCGCTCTCTTCAATGAGCGTCTCGACGTCCGCACGCGGAATGCCTTTCAACCAGTGGACCCCTTCGTCCGTTTGGAGACGATGTGTCACTTCTTTACGGAAGTTCGGGTTGTTCGGGTCTTGGTTGAACTTGTCCCCCGCCACCTTCAACTCGACGTCCGGCATCCGGACCCGTACCTTCTCGAGCGCGTCAAGAATTTCAGCCGAGTACCAGAGCGGCGCGAACTTTCCAGTATAGACGAGACGTTTCGCCTGACGCTTGAACGTCGGCGTCGCCTCGCGCATGTTCGGGATCATCGGGTTCAAGATGAGGAACGGCTTCGGCGTCTGTAAAAACGTCTCGAAGTACGCCTTCATCTCCGCCGTCTGACAGAGCATGCGCGCCGAGCGGTCCGCGATCTTCTTCAGACGTGCCAACTCTTCCTGTGACGCGGCCGATGAATCATGCGTGAAATCCGTGAGATAAGTCCACGTCTTTTTCATCGTATGTTCATAGTCGGAGAGCGCATAGGCGAGCTGGAACCCACGGATGAACGTCATGTCATACTGTTTCGTCTCGACGAGCTCGTGGATGAGTTGGGCCGCCTCTTCCGGCTGGAGCACCTTCTTCTCATAGTACGGCTCATCTTTCTTCGTCGAGTCTTCCGTGAAGACGTCGATGAAGCGGACGCGGTCGAGCTGTTTGATCGACGCCGTCACTTCCGGTTTCACGATCGAGCGCTTCAAGAGCACGTCGATCTCGATGTTCGGGTCCTGGTTCAACATATGCACGACCGACGTGAGCCAGATGGCCGAGCCGTCGATCAAGTTCAAATTGACGTCCCCGTATACGAGGATCCGTAGCGGTTGCTTCGTCATAACGTTACCTCCTGACGGTCCGCTTCATCCATGGCGGCACCGGCTTTCACGTATTGATACGGGTCGACACTGAAGATGCGTTTGCCGGAACGAGCGAGTTCGTTCAAACTCTCGTCCGCTTCAAAGATGTGGAGCGCCTCCTCGACCGTATAGAAGCGGAGTGCCGACGGCTGCACGATCGAGCGGGACGGTGTCGCGTCAAACACATAACGATACGACTCGTCATGGTCCTGTTTGACGAGCTTGCCGTCATACGCATAGTAATCCTCTTTCGTGAGGACATCCGCTTCCGCATAGCGTGCCGCGAGCAGATAATCGCTCAAGTAGTTCGGACCGTAATAATCGTCCGACTTCAAATGGGCGACCCAATCGTACGATTCGACCATCTCTGTGAACGAGGTATAGTGCGTCAAGTAGCTGCGCATATACGTCGAGATCGATGGCGTGTTGTACGTGTTGTACACATCGATGTGATCCTCGAACTTATCGAGGAACATCATGAGGTGTTTATGTTCATAGTTCTGCGCCTCGAACTGGGCGACGACGCGTTCTGCCTCTTCGCGCGACTTGATGAAGGCGACGACGGCAATCTTCTCGTGGTCGACGCGGTACGGGATACCGACGTCTTGGACGATTTTCGCCAGACGTTGCGTGTACGTGTGATACGTCAACACGTGGCGCATCCCACGCATCGCGATGTCCTCATAGAACGAGTCATCCGTCATCAAGCGGCGGAACGTCTCATCTAAGTCTGACTCCCCATCGTCGAGGAAGACGTAATCGCCAAGCATGGCGTCGACCCCGACCGAACGGGTGCTGACGACCGGTGTCGCGCAGGCGAGTCCTTCGAAGACACGACGTGAGAACATCGTTGGTGAATCGTTGACCGAGTTGACGTTCAACATGACTTTATACCCTTTATACGCCTTGGCAATCTGGTTGTACTTCAAACTGCCGCGAATGGCGTGACGGAACTGTTCCGGGAATTGGAGCTGGTCGCTCTCCCCGCGTTGGTTGATCGCATAGTTGCGGTCGTAAATCGCAAGACCGTACTTATCCGCCGCCGCGAACAAGCGGTCCATGTCGGCTTTACGCGATTCGTGACGGTTCGCATAATACGAACCGGCGAAACACGCATACGGCTCACGAGTCCCCGGTAAGCGGATTGGGTTATGCTCTTTCGGCTGGGCCGCGAACGGTAACGCATCGACCCGGTCATGACCACAATCTTCTTTATAATTCGGGACGCGGTTCATGTCGGTCGTATACACATAGTCGAATCGCTTCGCCGTCTCGATGAAACGGTCGTAGTGAATCGGGTCTTCTTTGTTCCAGAAGACGGTCGGGATATTGTGATAACGGCACCATGCGAGAAGGGCGTCGAGCTCTTCCCACGTGTTCGTGCCGTATTTGACGATTTTCTTCTCCCAGGCGCCGGCATTCCCTTTCCATGCCGATTCGACGACGAGGACGTCCGGTTGCTCATCGAGGAGCACCGTTTTCCAGTTGTCCGGTGTGAACGTGATGAGCTGGCACTCTGGTTTGTAGGATGCCATCGTGAACTCATCGAAGATGGCCGCGACTTTCAGTTCATGAAGCTCACGCGGGACCGGTGCGAAGAAGCGCGCCTCGCGCACGTCCATCCACGTCGGGTTTTCTGTACCGTCGCTGACGAGTTCTTCCGCGACACGGATGCGGTCGACCCGAGCCTCTCCGACACCGTCGACACGTAGGGCGAAACGAAGGAAGCGGATGCCTCGGTCAAAATAGAAGACTTTCTCGCTTCCGATTTGAACCTGTTGCATGATCTGACGCTCCGTCGCCGAGTAGGCGATGATGTAGAGGACGACGTTCGCCCCTTCATCGGCCACACCGTCGAGCGTGACACGGTAACGACTGTTCGCCTTCACTTCATACGGGAACTCTGTCGGGAGCAGTTTGAAGCTGTTGTTCATCTCGGCATACGAGATGTAGCGACGCTGATCGTCCTCGCCTTTCAACTGGACGACGAGTTGGTCATCTCGACTCTTCAATTTGATGAGGTCGGGTGCTGGGATCGTCCACATGTCCGGTTTGAGGGACAAGACGTCTTCACGGCGGACACTCTTCTCGCGAATCATTCCGATATTCAAGTTCTCAAGCTGCCCTGACCCGTTCACGCGGATGAAATAGCGGATGGAACGGTGTGACGGTGCGATGCGGACGATACCGCTCAGTCCAAGTGGCACTTCGATCAGACGGTCTTGTCCTGACACCGTATACGTCGCAATGAATAGCGACGCGTCCGCTGTCCCCGTACGGTCTCCTTTTAAATAGAACCGATACAAGTCATCATCCATATCACCCGTCTCGAAGTCGATGCCACGTGCCGTATCGACGTGTGGGAGCGCAACCTCGTCGACGCCATAGTGCGTATATTGATTCCCTTCGGCGCGCACGACGAGCGTATCCCCATCGAAGTGAGCAATCTCACTCTGTGGCTTGAGCGACCGGAGTGACGCCGCCGTGAGCGGATAGCGGAAGTCAAAGGCGTCGACCGAAATGTTCGCGGCCGTCCCTTCCACCGTCCAAAGCGAGAGCGTCCCGAGCGTGAGGTCGACGATGCTGAACGCCCCTTTCCCTTCCACATTCAAGTGGGCCCGGACGATTTGTTCACCCATTCCGAGTGTCACATCGACGTGGTCGCCGTCCTGTACGGTGACGTAGCGGGTACGCCCCCCTTTACGAACGACTTCTAACGTCAACGTCGGCATCAAGCCTTCACGCGATTTGACGCGCATCATGGCCGTGAACGTCTTTTGACCTGATTCGACCAAATCGTTCACAGAGATGATGTCTGAACTTGAGTTCGGTCGGAACGTCAAGATGACCGGTTCGTCCCCTGTGAAGACGAGGTCCGTCCCTTCCACATGTACGTAAGGTGAACGTGTATACCAGTTCGGTACGACTTCACGTAGTTGATGCGATTTGTTCGGACGCTTCAACACTTTCCGACCGAGTCGCTTCGACCGTTGTACCCCAAGGTAAGCGACGCGACGTGCTTTTTTCTGCCAATCCATCCTCATATCCTCCAAATCATCGGTTCTCCCGAATCCGATTCTTTATTTGCGAATGCGTCGTGCGACAGCTTGTGCCTTCAAAATCGCCTTACCGGCTTTCGACTGCACAAGGCGACGATACTTCTTATTCACCACTTCATACTTACGTTTCACGTCCGTAAGCGCTTGTTCTTTCTTTTCAAACGCCTGGACGGTCCATTCGAACGTATAGAGAAGGTCGCCATACTTTTGGACGAGGCGACGATGTTTTTGTCGCAACAATCGTTCATCGTGCTTCAGATGACGAATCTCCTCTTCTTGAAGTTTGATTCGCTGTTTCAACAATCCGATTTCTTTTTCTAGTTCATTGCTCATGGTCTCACCTCACAAGTATGCGTCAAAATAGAGACGCTTCAATTCTTCTTTTTGTCCTGATTCATATAAGTCGACGAACTGTTTCACGATCGGCGTCTCTAGTTCCATCGGACGATACTGTTCGATGATTTCATAAAGCATTCCGGCGTTGTCGAAGAATTCTTCCGGCTTGCTGCGGCGTAAGAAGACGAGGTACCACATCGAGAAGAACCGTTCGAATCGAGTCGAGCGGTATTGGTCGAGTACGCCTTCGCGAGCGAACGCTTTCGCCCGTGCCGTCTCCCGGATGACACACTTCATAAAGTATTTCTTCGTGATCGTATTGACCGTCGAACCGGCGACGGCCGCGTAATAGTCATGGATCGTCAAATCGAGCAGAGCGACGCGTCCTGCGTTGAGGAACATCTCTTGGAAGAAGAGTGAGTCTTGCCCGACCGCGCCGATGACTTGTTTCAAATCATGCTTCTGGATGAAGTCTTTTTTGATGACCATCGTCTGGATACTCTGCACCTTGAAGTTGTGCTCGAGCAAGTACGCTCTCGGGTCTTCGATGACGCGAACGCCATCTTTTTCAAGACCGTCTAACTCAATCATCGCCTCACGGTTCGCAAGCTTCAACATACTTCCGACTGCGAGGTCGAGCGAGTCGTCCTCTTGCATGACACGGAACAGTGCCGCATAGCCGTCGTTGACCGCTTCATTGTCCGGGTCAAGGAAAGCGATATATGGCGTCGTCGCGAGCTCCACCCCTTTGTTCCGTGGACGTGAGGCGCTCCCGCTACCGCCGTCGTTGAACGAGTACGTGTAGACGTTCGGATACTTCCGGACGAGACGTTCGATATAGCCGATCGTCTCTTGGTCCGTTGAACCGTCGTCGACGAGCCAGATTTCCATGTCTTCAAACATCGAGCTACGGCGAAGACTCGAGAAGCACTTGTTGTATAGATAGCGACCGTTGTTATAAATCGGGACGATCATCGAAAGCTGATAGTCACCTGGTTCGTTCGGGACGAGCACGTCGTCTGGGGCGAGCAGTTCGAAATGATCGATGGCATAGCCTTGACCTTCGACGCGTTGGTCGTTCCGAAGCGTCTCAAGCGATACGTGACTAGCCGCGAACATCGTCAAGGCCACGTCAGCATAGTCTTCCACGAACTCATGGATGGTGTCCTGCCCTTTCGTCACGAACGAGACGTCCGTGTATTTGAAGGCGTTGACTAAGTCTTCCACATAGTAGTCGAGATAGTGATGACGGTCGTCAAACACGGTCACAAAGTCGGCTGTACGTAGGTCGACTTCTTGTAGATCCGCTTCGGCGACGAAGCGCTTGTGTGGATACGACTGACGCTCGAACTGTTCACGTGTCGCCGTCACATCACCGCGACCGATGACGAGGACGTCGCGACGGATTTCATGGTGGATGCCGAGAGTGAACAACATCTCACTGAAGCGGTCGTACATCGTATGGTTCGAGAAGATGGTCCGGACACCAGACAGTTGATGCTCGAGACGCTCTTCGTCCGTCTTAAACATCTCTAAAATCCCTTGGGCGTCCAAGGCGCTTGTGGCGATGAACACGTTCGGGAAGTCGTTGTTGACGGCGACGTTGTAGTTCGTCAAGACGAGTTGTCCGCGAGCCTGTGCCTCATAAATCGCTTGCGCGCTCATCGTCGGACTGTGCTTCACTTCATTGACGTGAAGCACCCAATTCGATGTCTCTTTCAGCTTCTCCATATCCTCAGGGTCCCCATGGACGAGGACATCTTGAAGCGACTTTGGTGCGAGTGACGCTTTCGACTCATTCGCCTCACGTATCACATAGAGTTCTTTGTTCGCATCGCGAACGCCTTGCGCGAGCGTCTCCAAGTCTTTTGCGAACCGCTGGACGGGAAAACGGTTCGTCACGACGACACGGTCTACCTTGCCGCGCGTCATCCCGATCGGGTTCACATGAAGCGGGTCGACTCCTGGGCGGATGACGAAGACCCGTTCATGCCCGGCTTCTTCCATATATTCCGTCACACGCTCCTCGTTTGCCGTGAAGATGTAATCACATTGTGCGGCAAGTGAAGAGAAGCGGTCGAAATGATTCGTATCGAGTGTCGTTTCGAAGACGACACGGATCTCCTTTTGTTTCGCCTTGCGAATCAAGTTTCCGAGCCAGTGACGAGAGTGCGAGCGTGGCGTCCCCATGTGATGGAAGGCCGTCGTCTCATCTTCTGTGAGCGCTGCCGAGATGAGCAGGAAATCGATGTCTTCTGCTTCAAGCAACTCTAAAAAGCCTGTCACGTTCTCAAAGTAATGGGTGTGACAAAGACGTTCGAGCTCTTTGGCCCGCTTGACCGGTCCGACGAACGCGACATGCACATTCGCCTTCTCATAAAAACTGCTCCCGTTCGACTGGATGCGTGTCACATCAAGTTCTGGGAGGCGTTTCCGAGCTGCTTCGAGCTCTGCCTGTAATGCGGTTTGTTGTTCCTCGAACAGTTTGTCATCTAGACGCGGGCGTTGCGCCTGTCTCGACAAAGAAGGAAGTTCATCTAAGGTAATCAAGTCATCCCCGACCAATGCCTCTTTTCGGTTGACTCGTTCTTTTTCTTCTTTTAACCACGCGATATGCTTTTGCACGTCGCGTAGCGTCGCTTTTACATCCATACGTCCGCTCCACCTTTTTTAAGTAATCAGTATTTCTTCATCTTATCGTATCTTAACAGAGTTACATGTCGGTCGCAATTTGATGACAAATGCACACGCCCGAGTTTCCTACAAAAAAGACGGACCCATAAATGGATCCGTCTCGAGGAATACCTCACTCATAATGATGACATGTCAAAACGTCTAATCAAGTTGATTCCAAATCTCAAAGAAATCTTCTAGTCTTGCTGAGAATTCTTCATCTGACAGTACTGCCTCATGCAATTCAGTAGAGACAGATAGATATTCGCCCCTACCCGTATCATAAAGAACCTCTTCATCCGCTTCGGACAAGAATAGATTTGAACTACCCCCACCTACGCTTCGCTTAGAGGTGGGGATTCCTGAGTTATCCTCTCTAACGAGAGAAACCTGATCAGGCTAGCCCCGTCGTCCCGACGGTTGAAGAAGCTAAGATGCGTTCAGCTTCTAATTTCAAGTTCAGTCCTGCGTTCACATCCCGGTCGTGGTGGACCCCGCAGTTCGGGCATGTCCATTCACGCAATGGGAGATGCTTCACGTCTTTGTGTTGATGGCCGCAACTCGAACAGAGCTGGCTCGAGGCGAAGGTCTTCCCGACCTTCACGACGGTCTTCCCGTACCAACCGGCCTTATACTCGAGCATGCGAAAGAACTCTGACCAGCTGACCTCGGAGATCGACTTGCTCAACTTGCGGTTCTTCTGCATGTGCTTCACCTGCAGAGTCTCGATGCCGATGACGTCGTGGTTTTTGACGATCTCGGTCGACACCTTGTGCAGGAAGTCGGTGCGCTTGTTGGCGATCTTCTCGTGGATGCGGGCGACCTTCCGCTTCTGCTTCTGGTAGTTCTTCGCCTCGGAGAGTCTCACCCTCTTGTTCAGGGCGATGCGCTGACGACGGGACAACTTACGTTGCTCCCGTGCCAGTTTCTTCTCGAGCGTACGGAAATAACGGTCGTTCTTGTACAATGTGCCGTCCGATAGAACGGCGAAGTTCTTCAGCCCGACGTCGACGCCGACCGATGAACCGGTCTTCGGCAGCTCACCGATCTCCTGCTCTACGAGAAGGGAGACGAAATATTTACCCGAAGCCGTGCATCGGATCGTGGCGCTCAGGATGCGACCCTCGACCTGTCTCGAGTTGGCGAAACGCAGCCACTTCAGCTTCGGGAGTTTGAGTCGATTCCCGACGATCGAGACCTCGGGGAGCTGGGACTTGCCCTGGATGTTCGCCGTATAGGATTGGACGGGGTTTCGCTTCGACTTGAAACGGGGATGATTCCCCTTTTTCTTGAAGAACTTCTTATACGCGTCGGCCAGGTGTTTGACACTGTTCTGGACGGCCGTGCTGTCCACTTCCGTCAACCAACCGAATTCCTGCTTGAGCATGGGAAGTTCTTTCGAGCAGGCATCATACGACAGTCCCTTGCCGGTCGCTTCATGGGCCGCGTCCCATTTCGACAGGAAATGGTTGAACACGAACCGGGAACAGCCGATCGTCTTGGCAATCAGGAGTTCCTGTTCCTTCGTCGGATAGATCCGGAATTTATAGCCCTTGTGCTTCACCATGTGACGGTCACCACCTTTGAAGATATTTTACCCGAAGAAAAGGCTGGCGATTCATCTCCCACTTTCACGTAAGCCCTGTCCTTAACGTTTAGAAGTGGGCGTATTCTCGCTTAATTTTGATAAAATGAAATCTTTGATATTCCGTGTCACTAATATCGCATCTTGCTCATAAGCTGCACTCAGAATCCTCGCATCCGACACTTGCATGTGTTGCGGTGTGAGTTGACATTCTTCATGAATGCGCGACCCATATTTAGCTTTTAGAATGGCGCTTAACTCCCTCAACTTATTCTCAATTTCACGCGTACTTTTCTCATAGACGATTTGACAATCGTTCACAGCATCGAGAATACGTTGGCGTTCATTCGGTTTCGGCGGGATTTCTGCCAATAGTTGTACATCTAGTTCAACTTTCACCTCTTCAGGAATCATCAAAATCGCATTAGAATCCTCTTTGATTTTTTTCCAAAAGTGTTGACACTGCTTCTGATGTTTTTGTGCCTCAACGTCATTAGAACGCGCACTCAAATCTCGAATCACATTCGTATCAATCACGTATTTAACAATCATCATTTCACTCTTTCACTTCATCGACGTCCTGTAATAATACAGAAGCGAGTCGTTCGGACGATCGTCGTTGTTCTTGAAGTTCAAGCAAAAGTTCTTCTAAGTCAGGATGACTCACAAATTGTGAGGAAGGGATTCGCCATTTCCCTTTCCCGTTCAATGTACGATGCGCTTCAATTTCATTTGCCATACACTTCCGCCTTACCATTTGAGGAGAGATGGAGAGTAATTTTCCGACCTCAGTTACAGTAAGATATTTCGGCAACAGATGAATGAGGTTTTCTGAAACGGTGTATTGACTCACGATTGCTTCTTCTCGTTCTGACAATTTGATATCAAGGCTTTGCTCATATTCTTTAAGCGCATTGATTGCACGGCGAACAGCACTTTGACGCTTTAGGTCATTATTCAATTCAGTGGCGACTTCTATTTTTTCAAGTTGAGCATCCCGTTCAAGCACCTTCATGATGTCATCTTTATGATTTTTGTAATCTTTCAGCATACATCTCATCCTCACTTTCGAAACAAACGAAACAAACGAAACTTAATTATATTATACCCGCTCTTCTACTTATTGAACAACTTGATATAAAAGTAATTTGATTGAAGCACCTCAATAAAATAGACACCCGTTCCAAGTAGCTTGAAACGAGTGTCCATCGATAGTCACAGGGCAATTTCTCTTTAGAAATTCGTCCCTAAAACCATTATTCACTTACTCTGCAGCATTGACGTCGACGATCCGTCCTTCAACAGCCGGTGTGACTTCTTCACCGAGGCTGATCAAGTGATCGCGGAAGTTTTCCCAGTCGATGAGACCGAGGTCATTGACGCGGCCTTCATCAAATGCTTTCTTGAACTCAGCGTAGTTGTCTCCACCTTGCGCTGTGAAGAAGTTCGTTGCGACTTTATAGCTCGTCGCATCATCTACTGCTACGAATTCTGAGCCGTTATTGTATTCCAAGCTAACAATGCGCTCGCCAGCCGGTTTCGAGCTGTCGAACAACACTTTGAATCCAGAAACGTGGAGGAATCCACCGTTCTCGACCGGGTAAATGCCAACACTACGCTCGAAGGCCGCTTTCAATTCGCTACCTTTCAAGTCCATGATGGCGAGCGTGTTTCCGAATGGAAGTGTCGTTAACACTTCACCTGTCGTGACAGGACCTGCATCGATTGCTTCACGGATTCCACCACCGTTTTGAACGGCACCGATGACAGCAGAATCATATTCTTTCGCTTTCGCGAGCATGCCATCTGTGATCAAGTTACCGAGGGCTGTCTCATTTTTACGGACACTCGGTGCTGTTTCATCACCTTTGTCACGTGGGTTATCGAGTGGCGCTGTAAGAGACACACCGATTGGATCTTCACTAATCGCATCAACCACTTCTTTGAACGGTGCGAGAAGTGAGACCGCGTATGGGTCCGGCTGAAGTGCTTTCACGTCAATCAAGCTACCTGCATGCTTGACGATTTTCCCGTCTTTGTCGAACTCGACATCAACCGTTCCGAGGAAATTGCTATATTGGTCCGCTTGAACGATGACCGTCGGTTCTGTTTTCCCTGCAGTGATGAGGACCGGCTCACTCAAACGAGTGTGCGTGTGTCCACCGACGATGATATCGATCCCGTCTACGTTTTCAGCAAGCAACAAGTCGTTGTCGAACGCTGGGTTGTCGTTATATCCAAGGTGTGAGACCGCAACGATTTGGTCGACACCCATCTCTTCGAACGCATCGACTGCTTTTTGTGCTTCGTCAATGTAGTTTTGGAATTCGATTGGCCCTGGGCTAGCGATTGTAGCCGTCTCTTCTGTTGTCAAACCGAAGAATCCGACCTTCTTGCCGTCGACCACTTTGATGACCCCTTCATACAAACGACCGTTATACGCCTTATCCGTCGTTTCGTTGCGGTACAAGTTCTTCATGTATTGGTCTTTTGAATAGTCCACGTTCGAGCTGACGAACGGGAAGTTCGCATAGCGGACGAAGTCAGAAAGTTCTTTATGTCCTTGCTCCGTACCGAGGTCGAATTCGTGGTTACCTGGCACCATCAAGTCGTATTTCATGTAGTTCATGAGTTTGAGGTCGGCTTGACCTTTGAACTCGTTGAAGTAGAGCGATCCTGAGAAGACGTCCCCTGCGTCGATCAAGAGGCTATCTGGCTTCTCAGCACGAACTTGCTTGATTGCTGTCGCACGGTTCGGCGCGTACTTGAGCGCTGCGTGCGTGTCGTTCGTGTGCATGATCGAGAGCTTGTATCCTTCTACTTTATAAGGAACTTCGAGTGTGATCGTTTTTCCGCGGTTCGTGTATGTAGCCGTCGCGACGAATTCGCCGACTTCATCTGTGTTGATCCCGCTCCAACGAACTGGTTTTTCGTAAGTGCCGCTCGCGAAACGCACATCTTGCTTCACGATTCCGACTGCTGGCTTCCCTTGTTTGAACACGAGTGGCTCAGACGGCGGAAGGATTTCAAGTGGATGATCGAGGACGCGTACACGTTTCTCGATGTACATGCCTTTTCCTTTTACGATCCCACGTGCTGTTTGGAACGTGCCGAGCTTCTCGAGGTCAACGCTTGATTTGTACCAGTAGATTGGCGCGCCTTTATATGTAGCGTCGAGTGCTGCATCCAAATCTCCTTTGTATACATACCCTGACTTCGCCTTGACGACCGATGCTTTCGGTGCAGCTTCTGTGACAGCAGCTGGCGTGAGTGATGCCGTCGATACAGCGGCTACGGCAAGCGCTGTATACAGTTTACGTGATGATTTCTTTGCCATGTCCAGTTCCCCTTTCGGATTTGCGAACAAGACACATAGAGGAAAGCGCTTACATCGTTCGACTTATGTGTAATCTCATTGCCCCAAAGTCGTCCGTTTTTCCCCCATATGTACAATTCGCTCTAGTTCTAACGTAACGGAAACGCGTCCAATAAACAATCACAAATTGAAGATTTTTAACCTTTTTACAATTTCCACAAAAAACGATTCCCTCTTTATGACAAATAGGCGAGAGATGGCAAAACCATTTGGGATATAATGGTTTCTGGAAAGAAGGAGGTACATTTATGTATAAAAAATTGTTAGGTTTTAGTCTATTATTCGTCGTCCTGTTCGGGATGCAGTCCGTCGAGGCGGCATCACCGTCGTATAAGACAGTCCAATCCACCCCACTGAAGGCGTCTACGCAAAAAGGGGCCAAGACCTTGATGACCGTGAAGACGAACACGAAAGTCGCGCTCCTCAGCAAGACGAACTCTTGGGCCCACGTCCAAATCGGTAAAACGAAGGGGTATCTCTCCATGCGGTCCGTCATGCCGCTCGAGACACCGATTGCTTCCTATGATAGGAACGAAGTCATGAGCTATAAGGGCACGGACATCGTCAGTATCTCCGGGATCAGCTACAAGATCGACCCAGCACTCAAGCCATTCTTCCAAAAGAACGGCACGGCACTTAAAAGCATGCTAGTCGTACCGAAAACAAAGGACCGTACGTTGATCGGTTGGAAACAGCTTAGTTTCTTCCCGCTCGGTCAACCTGCCAGCTCGCTCGTCATCGACAAAGCGGCAGCGAGTCGGATCGACAGCTTATACATCCCTTGGAATCCGATGTCACCGAACTTCACGTTGACGACGGCAGGACCGCTCCGTCAAGTCGTCGCGAACGCACATGCGCATGACCCTGCAATCGATGGTGAGGTACAAAAACTCACCTTGAACGGTCAGATCGAGCAACTCCATACGGCAGGGGAAGTCCAGATCGCCGGAAAAGGAACAATCGAACGGTGGGACATCTCAAAAGATACGGAATATTCCTATGAGATTCCTGTTCGGTATACAGGAGAGGTCGGCTTCTTGAACATCCGCAACACAGATGTCGTCGTACGCGGGACGAGCACGCTCAAAGTCCGTACCGTCGCGGCACCGACGAAGACGCATGTCCTCGGAGGAAAGAACGGCGTCATCGGTTCGATCAAGCCATCGAAGACGATTCGCGGGAAGAAAATGGGGAAAGCCGAACTCGCCATCGACAAGATGTTCTCGAACGTGAACGAAGCATCGGTCACGGCTACTCTCGACACGTTGAACATTCCCTACACGACAGCGCGTGTCGGCGACTATGTGACGGCACTTCGCCAAAATGAGGCGGCTGGACCGAGCAAACGCCTCGTCAACTCGGCGACCGACCTGAAAGACATCGTCCGTCTCGTCGATGCGGTCATGACGACGAAACAGACGACACCGGCCTACGTGCATACGTCAGATTCTCAACTGAAAATCCAGACGTTCCATGACCATGTCGACAACGCTTCTTATTACAATCAATATACACGTGCTGTCACCGCAATGGTCGCGGATGGCACATTGCAGTCAATCCGTTTCAAACGTCCACTCATCGAGAAGAAAGAATGGTATATCAGCCAGGAGAAAGATCAGACGTTTGTGTACGATTTCCCTGTCGGATCGATTCGACTCGTCACCATCGACGGCAATACGACTCGTAGCCTCGTCATGGAAACGAAAGCAGTCGAGCGTCCGAACTACCCGGAATCTCGAATCGAACTCGTCTCCATCAATGACAAACCGCTCTCTGCCTATCAGAAAGAGCCGCCTGCCTTTGAGGCGAAAGTGATCGAATCCGGATATCGGACGTATGTCGCCATCCGTTCGAGTGACAAGGAATGGTTACGAAACACTCACTTCTTCTCCGTCGATGTGAACGCAAACTATCGAGATGGGGGTCCGGTCTCAATGGACAAGATCAACCTCGGAGGATGGAAATCGTCCGAAACCATCATCTTTGAGATGCACGGAGCGAAACGATTGAACAACCTCACGATCCGATCATTCGGCTACAAAGACGCCGTCTACAAGTGAAGCCTACAAAAAATGACATCCTCGGCTGAGGATGTCATTGTCCGTTCGGCTGACTGATGATCGTCAACCAGACGTTCGAGTATACGCCCGCTATAATCGCGTAATCGTTCGGGTCCGCCAAATTGAGCAGTCGTCCGTTCTGATAGAAGTATAGGTTCGTGATGACGCCACCACCTGACGATCCGATGGTGATCCCACGGGCCGTGAGCGTCTCGTCCGGGTCCGTGATGATCGAGACGACCGAGTCGAAGCGGTCCCGCTTGACCGTCAAATAACCGCGGTTTTGATCGATATACACTTCTTTAAATCCACGTGGGTAATGGGAAGCATTCCCATGAATGTACGGTCCTCTTTTCGGGTCGAGGCGAAGCGCCATCCCGCTGAACGTCAACTGTTCGCCGGTCGTGGACGGAAGAATGAAGTCATTCGCTTCCGCATCGTCCGCCGCGCGCGTCCAAAACACCCCCGCCACCAGCAACATCGCGACAAGCGTTACCTGAAGCCCACTCATCATTCTCTTTTTCATCCGTCTTTCCTTGCGACTCATTAGGTCCTCCTTCATGCGTTTTGCCTAGAACTAGTTCAAAAGAATGTATGACTTTATCCCTATCATCATCCAAACATTTTCGCATATGTAAATGATATACATGATTCTTATACAATTATTGTAATATTGTTGGCAAAAATCATCAAGGAAAAACTCAAATTCGTCTGATTTTTTTATAATCGAGTCAATATGGAATCCGGATGACGTGCTTCGTCCCGCTCTCAAGCCAATATGAGACGATGTACCTATCCCCTGTTTCTTCCACCTGCGTCTTCACGATGCGAGAATGCGTCCGGTCGAGTCGGATGAGGGTCAAGAAGCGGACGTCCGTGCCACATTCGATGGATACGACCTGTGGACGACTCACCCATTCGAAATCACGAGGCGACACGTGACTTTCTTCGATCGTCATATACGATTCTTCCCCTGTCATGAGTTGGACGATCTGCATGGCGCGATTCGACGCATCCATGAACCGGACGTTCTGGGACTCCGGCGACCCTTCGACGAGGTCGAGCCCCGGCGCCACATGGAAGCGCTGGACGAACAGATCCGGTTCTGGTGACGTGATGCGGTCGAAGACGACGAGCGTCCGCGCTTGATCGTAGACGACCTTCCGGGTGTGGAGGGCCTCTTTTCCGATGAGACGGCTCACCCCTGTCGCTATCACCTGCTTTCCAGTCGGTTCAACAGATACAATCCCACTTTCTCCGACCCGCTCGACCGACAAGTCAAGCTCGTCCCCGAGGCGATGCACCGTGTTGTGTGACGTGACGCGCATCGCCTCCAAGCGTTCCTCGCAGTCTGCATACCCATATCGCCCCGTCTCGACGATGAAATCACGCCCGAGCCCATACAGTTCGAGGCTCAGGTCGTCCGCATGCTTGTGGGCCGCACCGTGATAGCCCGCCGTCATCAAAATGTAGGTCGCATCACTAAAGGGACGCTTTACATGGGTCCAATATTCACGCATGACGGCATAGTTCGAGCCGAGGTTTACCATCCGTTCAGACGGACAAACCCCTTCCCCTCCCCCGCTCAACGCGTAACCGAGTGACGGGTGGGATTCGATGTCTGGAATCAGATGCCGTCCCCGAATCTGTCCGCCCGTGTCGCCAACCATCGGGAGGGTCCGGTTCGGCTTGATCAGATGGACGAGGCGGTCCGGCATCGCATCGATGACGTCAAACCGGTCAGATAAAGAGAATCCGTTCACGTTCGCCCAGTCGACGAAGCGGCTCAACATATGATAGACGTACACGTGATAGCCCGGCGAATGTTCGAGATGGGTCCCGTCTATGGCGAGACTCGAATCGAGCTGGGCATCGAGACGCGCGCGGGCGACCCGTTCCCATTCCGGGCTTCGGTCGAACTCTGGGAAACAGGATGCGATGGCGAAGAGCGCCATGTCCTGGAACAGCCCGTGATTATGGCGCGGCCGATAAAACGTCGGCGTCGCCAACAGGACGGCGTGGTCGTATAGCATCTTCAACAGCTTCTCGGTCATGGATGGGTCACGTTCGATCGGTGCACAGCGGTACGCCTCAAAGAATCCGAGCAGATGGAACACACGGATCGCCGTGCCGTGCTCATGGTACGCCTCACGTTTCCGACTGACCGTGAATGCAGGATGACGCGTATGCCAACTATCGACGATACGGGCGGCGTGTTCCACATAAGCCGTCTCTCCCGTCACCTCGAAGGCACGGGTCAGCTGATGGACGGTCGTCAAATAATGGAGCTGGAGGTAAAAGGAGTTGTTGTCCACCCGCGGCACCATCTGATCCCAATCGAACGTGGCGACGTCCGCGACACGTAAAGCGTCGGGTGCTGCCGGAATGTACCAGTCGCCTTGTAAGACACCGTCCGCAAAGCGAACGGCCTGGTCGTCCGTCAATCGCTCATATCGATACGGGGCGATCGGCCGCTTGTCCTGGATGTACTGATGCACGAGCAGGCGGTCCATCCGGTCGGACAGCCTCGCTTTCGTGAGCGGGCGCGTCATGACGAGCATCGTATCGGACGCTGAGACGAGCGTCTGTCTGCCGCCAAGACGAACGACGTAATAACGACCGTACGGGCGTATGAGCCGACCCGTCCCGGTCTTCTCGAGTCGCGCCTCCGGTACGACCCGTCTTCCTTTCCACTGATAACACATCGTCCCCGCCGAGATGACGACGTCCCACCCGTGGCTCCCCCGTGCCGCGAGCGAGCCGCCAAATTGGGCGACGAGTCTTGCGATTGAATGTTCCATTCGTTCCCTCACTTGTCATTTGTTATACTTGAAAATTCTACCTTAGCAAATGGTGGGATTCAAGAGTTACCCAGTCGTTCACACAAAAAAGCCCAGCTTTCGCTGGGCCCTGCTCATTTTGGTACGTTGATCGTATTCGTCGTGCCGTTCGAGAGCGTATACGTGACGACGTATTGCTCCGGTTGCTCGGCTAACGAGGCGTCGACGATCGACGTGCTCGTCCGGTCAATCCGGATGAGCGTGAGGTAACGGACGTCATCCCCATACTCGATCGAGACGACTTGTTCACGCGGCTTCCATTCGAAGTTGCGGACAGACAAGTGACTCGGCTGAATCGACATGTACGACTCTTCGTCCGTCTCGAGCTGCATCAACTGGATCGTCCGGCGCTTGTCATCCCGGAACGTCACGTTCTGCGCGTCCGTCGAACCGGCGTATGGCTTCAAGCCGTCGCCGAGATGGAATCGCTGCACGAACATGTCCGGAGTCGGCGAAGTGATCTTGTCGTAGACGACGAGCGTCTTCGCCTTGTCATAGACAAGCGTCCGGCGATGAGTCGCACCTTTCCCGACGAGGGCGCTTTCTCCGATGGCGATACTCGTATCGCCCTTGTCCTCGACCGATACGATTCGGCTCTTGCCGACCATACTTTTACTCAAGTCAAGATTTTCCCCATAGCGGTGCACGGTGTTGTGCGCCTCGACCTTGAACACTTCCCGGCGTCGTGGGTCCTTCGAGTAGCCAAAGCGTCCCGTCTCGACGATGAAGTCACGGGCGAGCCCGTACAGATCGATGCTCAAGTCATCGGCGTGCTTGTGACCGGTACTATGATACCCCGCCGTCATCATCACTTGGGTCGCTCCCGAGAACGACTCCGGTGGACGTGACCAATATTCGCGCATGAAGCTGTACTGGTCGCCGAGTTGTTTCGTCAACAGTTGCGGCACCGTCCCCTCTGCCCCGCCACTGACGGCGTAGGAGAGTTCCGGATAGTTCTCGGTCTTTGGAATAATGTTCATATCTTTTAAATAACCAGTCGTATCACCGAAGATCGGGAGCGTCCGGTTCGGCTTCAACATATAGGTGAGCTGGTCCGGCATCTTCTCGATATAACCCGACCGTGACGGCAAGACGAAGGCGTTGGCGTCGGCCCATTCGATAAACTGCGACAACGTTTCATACACATATACGTGGTAGTACGGTGAATGCTCCAGATGGACCCCGTCAGGCGAGATGCTAAAGGCGAGTTGGGCCTGAAGGCGCGAGCTCGCGAGCGACTGCCACGTCTTGCTCTTGTCGAACTCTGGGAACGTCTGTGCAATCGCCGTGAGCGCCATGTCTTGGAAGATTCCATGGTTGTGCTCTTTTTTATAGAAGTCAGCGGATGCTAAAATCTCGCCATGCTCGTACAGCGTCTTCAAGATGAGCTCGGTGAACGCCGGGTCTTTGTTGAGCGACGTCTGCTTGTACACGTCCCAGAAGTTCAATAGATGGAAGACGCGGAGCGCAGTGCCCTGGTCGTTGTATCCCCACTTGAGTCGTTTATAGTTATAGGCCGGATGCGCTTTCGTCCAGCTTTTGACGAGACGCTCGCCATATTTGAGATAGGCGAGGTCGCCCGAGTCGTTATACGCCTGCGTCAATTGGTTCAACACCGTCATGTAGTGGATTTGGAACGGGAACGAGTCATTGTTGACATCCGGGACGTCTTTATGCCAATTGAACGTGTCGATGTTCGGTACGGACAATTGTTTCGGCTCCGCCGGGATGTACCAATTGCCGGCGAGTGCCTGATCCGCGTACTGTTTCGCCCTTTCGGTTGAGAGCGAATCATATTCATACGGGATGTGGGCATCGGTCTCTTTCATGTATGTATGAATGAGCGGACGGTTTGTCGCCGATTGGATCCGTGCTTTCGTCAACGAGCGGGCCGGGACGACCTCGGCTTGACTCTTCTTCACGTAAATGCGTTTGCCGCCTGACATGGCCAGATAATACCAACCGGACGGGCGGACGATGCGATACTCTTTCGTCGCGTTCGTCTTCTGGAGCGGGACCAATTTCTTGTCTTTCATTTCTAGGAGCGTCGTCGACGGGGCGACACGGGCGTTAAAGTCCGAGTTCGTCGCCGCATCGGCCGTGACCGGGGCGAACAGGAGCATCCCACTCAGCACGCCGATCGATAATCGTGTATACAAAGGTTTCATGATATTCCTCACAGTTTCTGTTTGATTTTACCCTGTAAATTATATCCATCTATCTATGAATAAACAACTTTATTTTGGATTATATTTACCTTTTTTATTATTTTTTCAATATAAAAACACCCACTCGTCGAGGAATGGGTGTCATAAATCAATAAACCGTCAACTTCCGTTCCACCGTGGCATAGCCTGCCCGATAGATGCGAACGGTCATCTTCGTTCCTTTTTTCTGTTTCGGAATGGCAATCTTGAACGATTGACTCGACCCGACCCGTGTCGTCTTTCCGACTTGGCGATTATTCGCATACACTTTGACGCTCGCTCCCGCATCCGCTTTTCCACTTACAAACGTACTCGTCGTGCGAATCGCCGAGACACTCGCCGTCCGGAAGGCTTTGAGGATCACGGTCGTTGTCGCGGACGATGTGTTTCCAGCGACGTCACGAGCCGTCACCGAGATCTTTTGTCCAGCGAGCCAGTTCGACACGTTCAAACGATAGATGCCTTTCGAGTCCGCTTTGGTCGTGTACGTTTTACCGCGATACGTGACGCGAACCGTGGCCCCTGCTTCTGCCTTTCCAGTGACTTGCTTCAGTGGGACGACCGCTTGTTGAATCGTCGGTTTGACCGGGGGTGTCTTGTCGGCGACTTTGAAGGTCATCGACTTCGTCTGCCCGAATGCCTCTTTCGATACGATGCGAAGCGATTCGTTCGCCACGAGCGGTCGAACGATGGCGACCGCAAAGCTTCCGTCCGCCTTCGCACGGTTCGAGGTGATGCGTTTCCCAGACTTGTCGTAAATATCGAACGAGATGTATGGATCTAGTTGCCCCGTGATCGTCCGACGGTCTGAAGAAGCTTTCAAATTTTTCGGCGTCGTCAACGTGGACGGACCTTGGAGTGTCTTACTGAATGTATAACGTACCGTACCATCCTCGTTCCGAAGTCGCAGTTCCACATTCACCGGATAGCTGACAGGCTCTGGCAAGTTAATGGTCGTATCATAATTGGACAGATTAATCTTTTGCCCATTCACAATCAAGTCGTAGGCAGAGTAACTGATCCGGCGTGTTTCGTTAGCCAACCACAGTTTCGTTCCGCCTGCGTTGATTCGAACGTCCTCGATGCGATAGTCGAACACGTCCGGCGTCAACGTCCGTTTGTTTCCGACCTCATCCACGACGGTGACCGGAAACAGATTCATTGAATACTTGGATACAGGATAATCAAGCTTAAAGGAGAAACGTCCCGTTTCATCCGCACGTTGTGTAACGTCACCTGTTCTTCCGAAACGTACTAACGTGAGCGGGTCTGTTTTGCCAGAGATGACCTGGTCCCCATATAAGAGCCGATCGAGTACGAGCGATGGAGGTGTGATGTCTTTGACAGTAAGTGTGACCACTCGCTTTAATCCGTTCGGGTTGACCACCTGAATTCGAATTTGGCTCACGCCTGCTTCTTTAAATGTAGCCCCAGTATTTGGTTTAAAGTCAAAAGCATAACGCCATCTTGAAATCGAATCAACCGTTTCCCAAGCCCCGTTAGTAAAGTATTCCACTTTCAAGTCATCAATGAGGTCATCACTCTGTACCCGAACCGTTTCTGTCATTTCAGAGAGAGTCGTCGTATTAGGTTGACCATTGATCGTCAAATTTGGTGCAGTCTCATCTTTTGGCGTAAACTCATATGTTGTGATATTTTTCTTGTCGCTACTCTCGACAGCGAAACGATAGGTCCATTTTTTTAACTCTTGTTGAAGTGTGAAGGAGAAAGCGCCGTCGATCCCGGTCTTCACTTCCATTCTCGTGCCCTCAGGATTCCATTCTTGGACGCGATTATAGAAGACGACCGTCGCATTCGGCTCTGCATGACCCGACACCACTTTCTCCCCTTCGATGAAACGGGTGAGCGTCGGGGCAGTCATCGCTTGATGGATGCCATCAACATATGGAGAAACCTGTTCTCCCGTACTGACTCGAAGTCGATAAGTCGAACCGTACGGAATATGAACCTCACCTTTTCCTTCGTATAATGAAGTACGAGCTACTTCAATCTCCCCGTTTTTACGCATAATCTGCACTTCTGCTTCCCGAGCCGGTAAGGATGCCTCGATATACATCGTTTCATTCAAAAAGCGTACCGTCGGCTCGGCAATCAGGCGTTCTTCTTTTACCGAGATGGACGTAGATAACCGTTGCATCCCGAAATCTGTTTGAAGATAAAAATCATATACTCCCGACTCAAAAAGCGGTAACTCCGTAGAGAACTCTCCATTAGAATCTGCTTGTACTGAGAAATCCCCGTTGTCAGAACGGATGAATAGCTTAGCATTCGGCTCTGTTTCACCTGATAGTTTGCCCGATACGGTAGATGGTGTCGCCTCAATCGTCAAAGGGAACGTAGAATCCACGTACTGACGAATCGATTGTTCCGCTAAAACAGTTCCATCTTTTTTGTATGTGATGGTTCTATGCGACGTTCCGTCCGCACGAAGTGAAATATAAAATAGACCTGACTCGTCTACCGTTACTTCTTCTCCATCATACGTGACAGTCATGTCGGGATCCGTCACACCGTACACACCGTATGACTGGGCGACGGTATAGTAAGGCTGCTCCGAAGTCAAACGGACCGGATCAATCTTCACTTCTTTCTCGACAAGCACTTCATTGTTTGGATGGAGCACTTCCACTCTACCTGTGAGCCCTTTGATATAGTCATCGAACGGAATCGACAACTCTACTTCGAAATGACCATTCGCATCCGAGACAGTGGAGAGGGTCCGGTCATAAAGAGTGAGACGGACATTCTGATAAG
The DNA here is from genome assembly GCF_018617075.1 of Exiguobacterium sp. s123. GTDB lineage: Bacteria > Bacillota > Bacilli > Exiguobacteriales > Exiguobacteriaceae > Exiguobacterium > Exiguobacterium profundum. Next base: position 115,405 of record NZ_JACSJL010000004.1, read on the forward strand.
GCAAGGTCGTACCGTGAACACGCGACTGACTCCATTGCATCGAGTCGACCTGAATCGGTAAATCAAAAGAATCATCGAACGAATAGCTTCCAGTGACACTTCGTTTCCCATTTGACGCTTGTGTATAAGCTTTCACTTCGGTACCTTGTTTTTTGGGAATTGAAAGTATCTCGACACCCCGATATGTTTCACCATCATAAATCGCGATGATTTCATAACCAGGATTTGACTGAAGCTGCATCTTTCCAGATTCGACTCCATAAAAGTTTGGCGGGATCGGACCTTTTTCAATCACGGAGGCACTCACTCGCTGAACTGGTTTGTAATAGACGTCATCCTTTTGATAGAATGTCACGATTCGTTCCCCTACTGCCTCAGTTAATGAGACAGTAAACGTTCCGTCCAATTTCACACTAACAGGTCGAATCGTTTGATCCACGCCATAATATAATGGCTCTGTGTACGAAGTCTGTCCCATGAGCATCTTGCTGTCAGGCTCAAATGCCTGAACGGTCAGCGTGCCCGATGCTTCGACAGGTGACAAAGTAGATACTAACAAAATCATGACCATCAAAATCATCATCGTTTGTTTAATAATGGATTTTTTATTCATTTTTCATCCCTTTTTTCTTTTTATTATGTAAAAAAATAAATTTTTCCGACATTTAATATATCACCACCCTCCTCATTTAGCCTACATATTTTTTGATAAGGTCGTCCGAAATCTATCGACAAGACTCGACAAACTGAAGAACCCTTCACCTTCCATCCTCCTATAATGGTTGTTATGCGGTTTTCGCACCTCGCCAACCGTGTCGTTTCGTCAAATCAAACAAGATGTAGCCTCGAAATGCTGTATCTCATTTGCACCAAGCCTTATGGATCAAAAGCAGGGATTCTCTATAACAACCATTATGCTGTAACCACCTAGGAAACTTGAGACGCGCGCGGGAAAGCAGCCCTTCATGCCAGATGCAAACGAACAAATCAAAGAGTGGGAACCGATGATCTATTACGTCATCCGCCAACTCCATCTTCATCCGAACGAAGTCGACGATGCCGCCCAGACGGCACGAATCGCCCTATGGCGAGCCATCCAAGACGGTAAGACGCTAGGGAAAACCTACTGTTTCATCCGCATCCGTGGAGCGATCTTGAACGAGCGCGCCAAGCAGGCGAAGACGCTCCAACACGAGGTGACGAGTGAACGACTCCCCGAGCAAATCGACAAGAGTGAGATGCCGCTGTCCCTCTGGCTAGACGACAAGCGTTCCACTTTACCAAATCGTCATTTCACCTTACTCTGCCATATGCTTCACGGAACCGAAGCATCGCTCGGGTACTCCCCGAGCCGCCTCCGCGCCTACAAGGCCGAACTCCAGCGGATGCTCCGTGAGGACGACAAGTAAGAGGAGAATGAAGATGACCTTACACATGAAAGACGCTGTCGACCAGCACGTCCACTTTTTACGCATGACCGGAAAATCGGACAACACGGTCAGCCAGGCAATCTATAAGTTCGCCCGCTTCCAAAAACTCATGGGACAGAACGGAACTCTCGATGACTTCAAGACGAGACAGGACGTCATGCCGTATATCAACGCCCTCCGCTCGGAAGGATGCCAACCGGTGACCATCAACAATTACTTGAGCGCACTCCGTGGTTTGTATGACTGGGCCATCACCGAGCAACTCGTCACGCACAATCCGTTTCATCACCTTCGCGTGAAAGTGACCGAACGTCCACCTTCGGACGTCCCTACACCAAGCGACCTACAACGAGTCATCGATGCAATCGACGTCCCGTTGTATCGAACCTTTTTGACGCTCCAGTTGCATACAGGGATGCGCATCAACGAGGTGAGACAGCTGACACTCGATGCCATCGATTTGAATGCGCGTCTCCTGTACATCCACGAATCGAAGACAGGAAAACCGCGCAAGGTCCCACTGAACGATGCGACGCATGCGATGATGACGACGTATCTGGAGGAAGAGCGCCGATGCATCGATTCGCCATACGTCTTCCCGAGTGCCCGCGGTGATCTCATCTGCAAGACGACGATCAACCGTCACCTGAAACGCGCCGCCGAGGACGTGCTCGGTACATCCGTCACGTCGCATACGCTCCGGCACGCCTTCACGTCACATCTCTATGATATGGGCGTCAAGGAGACGACGTTGTCCGAGTTGCTCGGTCATAGCGAGCCGAAGACGACCCGGCGCTACATCCGCGTGCGCGAGGACCATCTGCGGGATGCGGTGGAACGATTGACGTTGGAATGAACACAGGAACATAAAAAATCCGGTCCACGAGCGACCGGATTTTTGATCATCTTTTCATCACATATACCTTCAATAGATATCCGATGATTCCAATTAATGCGGCAATCGCAAGATACACGATTGGCACGAGAAGTTGCGGCGCGGTCAGAGATACGACGTAAATAAACATCGCGGTATTGAACTACCCCCACCTACGCTTCGCTTGGAGGTGGGGGATTCCTGAGTTATCCGACCTGACAGTCGGAACCTGATCAGGCTAGCCCCGTCGTCCCGACGGTTGAAGAAGCCAACATTCGCTCGGCTTCTTGTTTGAGGTTCAATCCTGCGTTCACATCACGGTCGTGGTGGACCCCGCAAGCCGGGCATGTCCATTCACGCAATGCGAGATGTTTCACGTCTGTGTGTCGATGGCCGCAACTCGAACACAATTGGCTCGAGGCGAAGGTCTTCCCGACCTTCACGACGGTCTTGCCGTACCAGCCGGCCTTATACTCGAGCATGCGAAAGAACGCCGACCAGCCGACCTCGGCGATCGACTTGCTCAACTTGCGGTCCTTCTGCATGTGCTTCACCTGCAGGGTCTCGATGCCGATGACGTCGTGGTTTTTGACGATCTCGGTCGACACCTTGTGCAGGAAGTCGGTGCGCTTGTTGGCGATCTTCTCGTGGATGCGGGCGACCTTCCGCTTCTGCTTCTGGTAGTTCTTCGCCTCGGAGAGTCTCACCCTCTTGTTCAGGGCGATGCGCTGACGACGGGACAACTTACGTTGCTCCCGTGCCAGTTTCTTCTCGAGCGTACGGAAATAACGGTCGTTCTTGTACAATGTGCCGTCCGATAGAACGGCGAAGTTCTTCAGCCCGACGTCGACGCCGACCGATGAACCGGTCTTCGGCAGCTCACTGATCTCCTGCTCTACGAGAAGGGAGACGAAGTATTTGCCCGAAGCCGTGCATCGGATCGTGGCGCTCAGGATGCGACCCTCGACCTGTCTCGAGTTGGCGAACCGCACCCATTTCAGCTTGGGGAGTTTGAGTTGATTCCCGACGATCGAGACCTCGGGGAGCTGGGACTTACCTTGGATGTTCGCCGTATAAGATTGGACGGGATTACGCTTCGACTTGAAACGGGGATGATTCCCCTTTTTCTTGAAGAACTTCTTATACGCGTCGGCCAGGTGTTTGACACTGTTCTGGACGGCCGTGCTGTCCACTTCCGTCAACCAACTGAATTCTTGCTTGAGCATGGGAAGTTCTTTCGAGCAGGCATCATACGACAGTCCCTTGCCGGTCGCTTCATGGGCCGCGTCCCATGAAGCCAGGAAATGGTTGAACACGAACCGGGAACAGCCGATCGTCTTGGCGATCAGGATTTCCTGTTCCTTCGTCGGGTAGATCCGGAACTTATAGCCCTTGTGCTTCAACATGACGTCCACCCCCTCTGAAGATATTATACCCGAAGGAGAGGCTGGCGATTCATCTCCCACTTTCACGTAAGCCCTGTCCTTAACGTTTAGAAGTGGGCGTATTCTCGCTTAATTTTGATAAAGAAAAGTAGCAGGAACAAGCTAACATGTTTCAATGTATTTCCCCCCTTCACAATCTGTACGCTTTAGACTGTCCTCACCGAGTCACTTTTTCACTTCAATCCAATTGCCGTCTCGGTAGTCTTTTATTTTGACAGGTCGAATACATTTCCTATTTGAAATTAAAAATATAGAAAATTAAGGAAATAACCTCGCCTCATGGTATACTTTGAAAAAGAAGTAAATCTATTTTTTGAGGTGTATCTATGAAACGAATCTTACTCGTCCTCGTCTTGATCGGTGCGTGGGGATCTGTCACCCCGACCGACTCCGCTCAGGCTGCGACGAACCCTTTCCACATCCGCTCTGTCCCGAACGCCATCGTCTATGAGATGAAAAGCGGGAAGTTGACGAAAGTGGCGACCTATTCGACGACGAAGCGCTATGCGGCGATCAGTACGTCCGGTTGGTACTACATCGCCCTGAGCGGTGGGAAAAAGGTCTACATAAAGAAGAGTCAGGCGAAACTTTTACTCGCCGACCCCATCACCCGTTCGAACCTGACATCGAGCGGGACGGCACGACTGGCGCACGAATACATGCGACAAATGGCACCCCATGTCCCTTATGAATACGAGCGTCTCAGCGAAGCGAAGGCAATCGACTACGCGAACCGAGCCCTTAAGGGGGATTGGTACGTCCCGTCCACACCGTATCGTCTGTCGGTCCCAAACATCGACACGTTCAATTGGCATCGGGACATCCCGAGCTCTTCAAGCAACTCGTATCCGTTCCAGATCCACTATTTGACGGTGTTGAACCAATTGACACAAGCCTACAATGCGACAAACGACACTGCGTATTTGAAATACGGGATGCGCGTCGTGAAAAGTTGGACGAAAGCCCACCCGGTCGCCAACTACAAACAGTACCGCTGGCCGTATAATGACCACGGCACATCGGTCCGGACGTTCCACTTGTTGAACTTCTGGGACGTGTACAAGTCGTCGTCCCTTTACAAAGACACGGCATTCACGGGTCTCATGCTGCGGACACTCCATGAGCACGGCACGTTGCTCGCGACATCGAGTTTTTATAAGTACGAACACAACCACGGGGTGTTCCAAGACATGGCGCTCACGGCGATCGCGCAGACGTTCCCGCAGTTTGACCAAAGCGCGAGATGGAAAACGATTGCCGACAGCCGGCTCGATAAACAGATCCGCCACAGCATCACGTCGGACGCCGTCCACCTCGAGCATTCACCGGGCTATCAGGCGTACATGTATCACGTGCTCGACCGTTTCGTCATCTGGGCGGACGACAACCGCTTCACGCTCCCGTCCAGCATGAACCGTGTCGAGTATATGCCGAAACAGCTGACGTATATGGTCAAGCCGAACGGGACGCTCCCGATTTTCGGAGACACGTCCGGGGCTCGGCGCACGACGTCGATTATCCCGCATATCGACGACTTCCCACAGCTCGCCTATGCGGTCTCCGGTGGGAAAGAAGGGTCACGCCCACCGCTCACGGTGAAGAAGATCAGCACGCAGTATAGCTTCATGCGTGAATATTGGTCCGCCCCACCGCGTGCCTTCAACCAGGCGACGCAAGTGATGATGACGGCGGGCTATCACAGTAGTGCCCATAAGCACGCCGACGATTTGAGCATCGACTTATACGGGCTCGGTCGGGACTTCATCATCGAGACGGGGCGCTACGGCTACACGAACCGTCCAGAACGTCAGCGCGTCTTCGGGGTCGACGCCCACAATACGGTCCATCGTGACGGGGCGAATCTCGACTTGAGCGCGTCGATGCGCGAGAAGAGCAAGATTGTCACCGTCAAAAACCTCGGTCCGTCCCTTCTTGCGATGGGCGAAAGTAAGCTCATCGGCAAAGGGGCGACCCATCGCCGGACGCTCGTCTATGACAAGGCGCAGACGCTCGTCGTCTATGACCGGATTAGCTCCCCGACACAGGAGAAGTTCGTGCAGCGATTCCACCTTGCGGAAGGTCTGAAACTGCTCCAGAGTTCGATGGCGACCCAGAACGTCGTCTATGGCGACTCGAACGGCCGGACGATCCAACTCATGCAGCTCAACCTGAAAAATTCATCGATGCGCAACAGCACGAGTTTCGTCGCCGTCGAGGATTACGAATGGAAGCCTCGTCCGCAAGTCATCTCGTATAACACTGGGAAAGACGTACGTTACCTCACGCTCATCCGACTCGACCAGTCGAAGACGACAATCCGGTCGGCGAGTGTGAAAGTATCCGGTTCGAACTATATCGTGACGTACACGCTCTCGAATAAAGAGACGAGACAAATCCGTGTGCCGATCTAAACAAACAGGTCCTTTGCGCCTTGTTGATATGCTCCCCAATAGGTAAACAGACGAAATAACAAATCTGTTTATTCGATTGGGGAGTGTTTTTTATGGCGAGATGTCGGCATTCAATCGAACAAAAACTGAGTGCACTACAAATGATGGAAGATACTGTACACCAAGGAACAGAAAATAGCGACCGTACATGACTATCTCGACAGGGCCACCATGGTGGACGTCCTCTCCAGACATCAAATCAGTAGTCGTTCGGTTCTATATCGGTGAATCAAGGAGTATCCTAGTCATAGTGAGCTAATAGATTCGAGAAAAGGGATGGATTGAGCTATGGCAGACCACATTCGAGGAATGAACGCGTAAAACCCCTCATCGCAAGTGGCGTGAGAGGATTTAGCGGAATCTGTCGAGAACAGACAGATGATCTTATTTCGAACGGAATGACAGTTGCTCCGTAAATGGGAAACGGCGACGGATTTGTTGCTTCACAAATCGTGACAAGACGACAATCGAATTCAAGACAAAACCGAGGGTCAGAAGCGCCAGCAACAATAAGACGTAAAAGAGAACATCGTTCAATGGACACAGCTCCTTCGTATGAGGTAGGGAGTATGGACATTTACATGTGAAAAGTGTGGAAATTGCACAGCATGTGACGGGTGACAATTCAATCCATACCTTTATCTACCATTAGTGTAACCTGATTGTAACAAACAATACGTTTGTTTTTACTACAAAAGGGGAATTATTTGTGTCTGCTTTAGGTCTTTCGTTCGACAGGAAGTGACAATTCGCCTACATGCAAAAGACGAACTCGGTTGAGTCCGTCCGATGATTTATCATGTAGTGAATTGCATGCTGTTTAAATCATGACCCCTGAGTCGTTCAAACTCTTTCTTTTGAGCGAGTCTGCCGTCGCTCCGACCATTTTTTCACAACCCGTCCGTTACGCAGGTAACGAACAATCAGCCAAATCAGCAGAATTGGAATGAACAGACTCGTGACGGCACCGATGACAATCGATCCGACAGCAAGGAGCACCAGGAGGACATCCATCGACATGAACCACTCCATTAGGGTCGCTCCTCTTTAGAAGACATCATACTTCACGTCGGCAGGCCGATGCTGATTTTTTCGGTCTTGCGGATACGGGATCCCTTGAAGTGACAACTCATCGAGTACCTCATACAAGTGACGTTTTTGATCCAACGTCAACTCTCTTGAATACAGTGCGCTAGAGTAAATCTTCTTCAAACGTCCCCAGTACTTCAGATGATTCGGGACCCACCACATCGTCTTCAAATCCGAATATAAATCATAAAACTCATCTTCTGTGATATTCCGATTTCTTAGACGTTTCTCCCATTTCTTGATTCGTAAAGCGAACGAAATTTGAAGTGGGGTACTGAGTAAGACAATTAAAAACAATAATGGGAGAACTAGAATCATGTTCCCAGTAAAAATCAACAGCAGCATGATTACAATTGCCCCGACACCAATGATTCGTGGCATAAAATCCACGCCTTTCGTTTATCCTCTCTTAAGATGAAATTTCGTTAAGTACGGATAATATATCGGACGAATATATAAATTGTCATATGTTCACCTTGATACTGAAACTTAAAAAATAGTGAAATGACCTCGTCGAACACTCCTCTCTTTAATCAAGAGAAAAATCGGCGAGGTCATTCGTTACACTTGAATTTTATCTCATTATTCAGTCCAACAAGCCTTCGAGAGATACGTCATGAAAGACTGAATAATCATCGTTAATCTGAATCTGTAAGAATTGGACACCACTCAAGTCGACTTCTACATTCTTAAATGAATCCCCGCTCTTAATCTCATATTTTTGAATCAATTTCCCGTTGCCATAAGAGTCTAGACTGAAAAACAGTAAGCTTGATTTCTTTTCTTCATATATACTCTTTTGAGGAATCGCGAGCGTGCCTTTTAAACTTCTATAGTTGCCAGCTAGTTTATATATGTCAGCATCTCGACCACCACCATAAAAGCCATTTGACGGATAATACGTCTGCCCTAGTACATCGAATGAATAATCGTCATCCGGTCCAAAATTGTATAGGTATATATCTTGGTGCACTTTTAAATCTGAGATGGGAACATTTTTGCCTTTCGGCGCAGTGCCAAAATATAATCCTTGTTTTTCACTATCCCACTCTACCGCTTTTTGTCCCCCGAGCAATAACTTTCCGACAGGTCCGACCGGTGCGTAAAGTTGATTTTCATAATAGAACGTTCGAATCGGATTTCCTTCACCTACTGTCGGGAAGAGTCGTTGACCGTCTAAGAAGATTGATGCTTGGTTTTCTGTGACGCGAATATCTTTAACGACACCACTTTTCGTGTCAACTCCTTTTTGATAAGTTTTGAACTTGGCAAGTTGACCGTTTAAATCTTTTTTATCCGCTTCAAGTTTTTTTATAGTTTTTTTTGAGTTAGATAAGTCTTTACTCAATTTCGTCTTTTCATTTTTTAATTTCGTATTCTCTTTCTTCAATGCAGCATTTTGTTTTTTCAGTGTATCAATTTGTTTTTGCAAACTTGCTGTTGTCGATTTACTCGATGCCTCGGTTGCGGGCAAACCGCTAGTAAATAAGGAAATCGCTAAACAAAATGCCAAAATCCATTTTAAATGTTTCATATAATCATTCCTCTCCATAATATCTATCAAAAGCTTATCAAATTACCGTCATTCAAATTACAAAAATAGGCAAATCAAGGAGATGATATATTCATATTTCAGTTTCTTTTTTTTACAAAAGTTTTTATTTCAATATTAATTTACACGATTCTCTCTTATTTACTTTGCTGGACTCACCCGAAAAATAGACCTCGCAATCAATAAACCAATACAAATAACATGTAAGCCTAAACCGAAAACGATAGAGCTGATGAATTGATCAGACAGCTCTACATTTATCCAAATGCAGTTGGTGAAACCCATGCATTATTGCCAAGCAATGATGCTAACGTATGAAACACCATTTTGTTCGATTTATCAATGATCGGATTTGCTGTATATATATAAAAACGTCATCGCTTGATGCGATGACGAGTAAAATACAGACATTAACAACTCCTGATTCCAACAAACATAAAAAGCTCACCGTAAAGGCAAGCTTTGATACACACATATTTTTGAGTTACTGTTTTAATTTTTTCATACCTTGTTCGATATGATAGTCATAGTCAGACCAAGGCGCATCATCAAAGTCGGCGTAAGAAGAATGATACTTTTTGTAAGATTGGGGTTTATTATACTGTTTGTATTGAGCCAAGCTCTTTTCAAATACACTTCGTGATACTTTCTTTTTACCCACTCGGTAACTTTCTTTTAGTGAATATTCATTATCGTATTGATAGTAAAAACGTTCTTTCGCATACAATTTCGTTCCATTCAATTTAAGTTCTAGATAACTACCTTGATAGTTATTGTAATTAAGTTGGGTCCCATCATTAGCAATCCAATGCCCCTTCTTCGTTTTTGAGTCCACACGACGTTCTAAATTCAATAGCCCAGGTACTCCAAGGTGTAATGTATTTGTTTTACAAGTAAGTAAATACTGGTTAACACCATAACAATAGTTTGATCCACCTGTATCCCCTGTAAATACAATTTTCTTCACCTGATGATTTTCTATAGTAAGAGCAGTATACAATTCAGGAGACGTCATCGCTTCCATCCCCATAAACAATTCAGGATATCCATCAAAATTCAAATCCATCATCATATACGTGTTAATATTGTCTAAAAAGTCGCGACCCTTTACACGATCCAAATATGAAATATATTGAGTTCCTGCGTAATCAACTTTCTCTTTTTTCAATTGATTGATGACCGTTTTAGTCGGCTTTGAGAAAGAGATTTTCTTAGAGTTTTGGATGTATAGACTAGGTGAGATTTGATAATACGTCACATTCTTTTGACGAATCGTCTTCAAAACCGCAAACTCTCGATTCGCACCGAACACTGTTTTTTGTTTCACCAAACTTCCTTTACTCATTTTATAGGCATTTACTTTTTGTTTTACTGACACTTTGCCTACGTGTCTCTCTTCAAACTGTACTTTCCCCCATTTTACGTGTGGCTTTTCTGCTGCTTCACCAGATAATGGAATACATAAACTTGCTATGATAAACAACATAAACACAGTCCAACGCTTCATCGTTAATCTCTCCCTTGATTTTTTTGTCTGTGAACGAACGTCACACTAACTTTCTTTTGCTCTAGCATCACTTTTACATAATGAAGTGATTGAGAAGAATTTATTTGTATTTACTAATTTCTTTGTCACTCAAACTTGGTTGATCAAATGACAGTAAAATAACTCTCCATGGATAATCTTTATCTCCACTAGACTCTAGAATGGCATATCCCTTTTTATCTAATTGAGCTTCGCTTTTTTGTATTGTAGTCCATGTACTTCTTGGTTTTTTCAAAAAGTCAGTATTCATGTTCGGGTGCTTACTAAAAATCGCAGAGTAACTATAACTTTGAAATTGTACGTAAACTCGTTTAGTTGAAATCTTTTTATACTGTGATACTTGGTGAGACATTTTATATACCCCACCCCCACGTTCTGGCGAAATTAAGTATCTATATTTGGGAGATTTATAAGAAATGAGCAATCCATCTTTCGATCGCAAATGATTCATTTTGGTTTTGAAATTGAAAAGGCGTTGCGTCCAGTCGTCAACACTTTTAATTGAATATGGCAAGTAGGCAAAATTCTCTTTCGATGCATAATTTAAATGAATCGGTTTTAATGGAATCAATGATTCGAACTGCATATCAGCCAGTAACATATAACGATCCGCTTGACTTGATTTTTTTAAATTCCAGTCTCGATAACTGTATGGATAGATGGACTTAATAAATTGAGTTTGTTGTGAGATAGTTGGTTTTCGTAATTGTGAAGCTGCATACGAAACGTCTGCATTCAATCCAAGTGTTATGCATAGAACCAATGCAAAGCTTATACTTACTTTATTCCATTGTTTAGATAACATTTCTTAGTCCCCTTATATTTTTTTGAGACTCGAACCACCTTCACAGATAATCCACACTTATTCTGACATTCGAGTCGCTACGATTTATTTTAGCGAGTTCTAAAGGTTCGAAACGCTTGGTTTTGAACGATATGGAAAACCGATTCTCAGTTTCACTTTTTAATCGTTCGACAAAATTCGTCGACTCTAACGTTTGTTGTCCTATAGAAAAATGACCTTAGAATCCTCTAAAGTCATTCCATGATGAATGCCAGTCATTCAATACTCTGCTCCCTTTTACTTCGGCGCACTTTCAAGCAATCGGAACATACGCAACTTGCCACTCGTGTCGTAATACATCCAGACCGTATGTTTTTGTTTCGTACGGTATGCAGCAATCTTTCCGACAGAGCGCTTCTCCCACGATTTGTTTCCTCTTATCGTCTCAAATGATTTAGACTTCTTCGTCCAGGTTTGAATCGGTTTCCCGAATGCGCGCTGTACGACCGACTCGGTGATATTCGGACGCTTATAGTTCCAGAATGAGAGGACAATCTCATTTACTTTTTTGGAACGGTTCGTCGTAGCGTACAGAAAATCATGGTGATACTTCCCTCTCGTCGCTATCTTTTTGTCAATCAAGAGCTTGCCGGCAGGGGCCTTCACTTTCGCATACAATGTTCCGATCTTATGGTCCGCCCCATCAAATGTTCCATTTTGGTCGAGGGCTTTCTTATGCGCCTTCAACCACTCGAGGTCCGTGAGTGGCGGTGGCGGCACCACTTTCACATAGAATAAGGTTGTGTGTTCTTCATAAGTAGCATTCACCACGACCGGTCCCGATTGTTTCCCGACGAACATCCCTTTTTCAACCGCCAACCGTTCTGGAGAAGTCGACGTCCACGTCACGCCTTCCGTGATCGTTTCTTTCGTCCCGTCCGCACGTGTGACAATCAAACTCGGTCGTACCTTCGTGTCGGTCTCAATTCGCTTCAACTCTGGATTGACCGCGATGGAGCGAATGCGTTTGTCGAGTGAAGACGTGTCATAAATCTCGATTCGTTTCCCAATCGAAATAAACCGAGTCGAGTCCGGTGTGAAGACGACACGTCCCGGTTGAACGGAAGAATAAATCCGTTTGCCCGTTTTGAAGTCATAGAGCGACGTCTCATTCGAGAAAAACGTTCCATTCGGACTCATCATAATCGCGCCCGTTATGTCTAACTCTCGAGAAAATGTACCTTTCGCATTCCATTTATATTCATATAACTCTCCCGACTTTGTCGTCATGACAACCATGCCATCATTCGTCACATCAAAGGATTCAATCAAATCTCCAATTCCTATCGAAGACATCATCTCTCCTTCATGGCTATATAAGGTTATCATCGCCTTCTCACCGATAGCGATGAAGTGCTTTGACACACGAAGTTGCTGATTTGGTGGTCCGTATCGTTCATTTCGACTAATCAATACTTGTTTCTTCACTTCGTTCGTCGCGACGTCATACCAAACAAGGCCCGAGGATTCCGTCAGAATAACGGCGACCGATGAGCCCGGCAAGAAACGAGCTTGTATCTGATCGTCATTGAAGGAAATCGTCATATGCTCCCATTTCGCTTCTTGTAACGTATGTCGCACCATTCCTTTGGCATCGTATGTCACAAGTCCTGACGACTTCGTGAGCACCCACTGCTCGTCGTCACTGACATCCAATACGTCCGTCGCTTGTCCCTTCACATGATAAACAAGGGACCCGTCCGACAATTCATACGTCCGGTATCCATCTTCTCCACCAATATACATCTGTTTGTTCCCCACGACATAGTTCGTCGGATTCTCCACATCGATTGAGCTGCTCGGCTCGACGACGAGGGCTGCCTCTACTGTTGAATACGAGAAGAGACTAAAAAGGATCAGCAATCCTGTTATTCGCAACCATCGTTGCATGTTACTCACATCCATTCGTTTGATTTGCTAACGCATAACTCATTTATTAATCCATCGGTCTCATCATTGTAGAACCAACCTTTTTAAAAGAGGATTCGACACGTTGCCGAACCCTCTCACTCATTCAAGATTATTGTTTCATTTCGATACTTTCACCGTCTTCACAGACGATCCATACTTGTTCTTGCTCGAGATTTTAATGCTCGTCCCGGCTTTTTGTTTGCTGATGGAGAACGAATAGTTCCCTTTCGCATCAGCCGTTCGCTTGTATGATTTCTTCCCAATCGTCATCGTGACCGTCGCACCTTTTTCCGTCTTGCCACTCACTTTTGTCGAACGAGCTGTCACTTTGTTGACAGACAAAGCGGGTAAAAGATGGGTCGAAGTGACTTTCAACTTATACTTTCCAGTGTCATCTGTCCCATAATCGTCACGAACGGATAAATAATAGGTTCCGCGCGTCAGTGTGATGAACTCTTTATATCGTCCCGGCATTTTAGCAGACCCATAAACGTATTGGCCCATCAATTTATTGTTATTCGCATCAAACAACGTGACCGTAGCATAATCTTCAACGTACGAGGTCATATCAATTCCGACTTTACTCGTTTTCGGAATACTAATCTTGTAGACATCAATTTGATCATTCCATGAGAGGAATCCGGTTTGTGTCTTATAGAACGGGAAGGCCTTCGCTTCTACCGTACCGTTGTTCGGCTCCACTTCAGTGTTCATTGCCGAAACAAACGTTGCTTTCACTTCATACACACCCGTGTCATCGTTTGAAGATTCATCGTATACACGTAAATAGTATTGTCCCGGTTCTAAATTAACATTTCGGAAGAATTTCACTGGGTTTTTGGACGTTCCTTCGATATATGTTCCATAGACTTGCGTATTATATTCATCGATTAATTGAATCATCGTGTATCCGTCAACATATGAGGACAAATCCACCGTCAGTGTCCCGGCTTTCGTCAACTGAACTCCGTATACGTCCACAGTGTCTTGTGTAGATAAGTAACCCCGTGTCTTTTTACCAAACGTAAGCTTCTGTGCCTCTGCCGTTCCGTTATTCGGTTCGACATCGTCTGTAGCCGCTGCTTTGAAAGTCGTCTTGATGAAATACTTACCAAGCGCCCCACCTGTATCGTCGTTTGATACTGTCAATCGATAGGTCCCTTTTTCTAAGTCACGGACATAAACCGCTCGCCCAGGATTTTTTGAATCTCCTTCAATATACGTTTGGAAAATAAAATTGTTTTGACTATCCCTAAATTGGAACTTACCGTCCGAATCAATTGACGAGTTTAGATCAATCGTGATTCGTCCCGCCTCTGTCAATTCTAATTCATAAGTCTGCTTTTCATCACCTTTGATTATCTCCCCATTCACTTGTCCTTGCACAGGTAATGTATACTGCGACTCCGCTGCATTAACGTTCACGACAGTCGAGATCATGACGAACATGACAATGAGTGAATAGATTAATTTATACATGCTTCGTTTCATCTTTGTTCCTCCTCCATTCAATCAATACGCTTCATTGTAGCCTCTGTGTATCGATTTGCGTGTCTTCTTTTGAAGCATACGGAAATCCATTTTTCAAATTTGGATATGAATCGTTCGACAAGATTCGTCATGGATGAAGCCTCATTTTTTCACAAATGAATTTATTAAGAATCGATTGTACCACTTGATTGAGGACACCAAAAAAATTACGAATACCTATTTCGAAATTCACAGAACAATGTTACCTAATTCTTTAATAGGATTGACTTCTATGCAAAAGGCCCCGTAGAGAGAAATCTCCACGGGGCCTTTCGATAAGTTTCGGATGTGTAGTGAAAAATAGGAGTGGTTCTTACGCAATGTTGGTGAGGTAATGATGCTGACATTATGGGAATAAAATCAAAAAGGATTGATTTCCATGAACGAGTTGGAGTTCTTAGATGATCGCCTGTGTGTCACGAGTGCTCACTCACACGACGGGGTGAGACACTGTGCCGCTCGTCTCGTGTCCAGCGGTGCATGCTGTCCAGACTGTGGTCGGTTTTGTCACCGACGTCACAGTTTCACGACACGGCGGCTAAAAGACTTCTCAGGAATACATCAGGTTTTCCGTCTGAACATTCAAGTACCGAAATGGTTCTGCGACAACTCAATATGCCAACGTTCCATCTTTACAGAGCGATTGCCGTGGGCCATTTCTCATTCGCGGAGAACGCTCCGTACGGAGCGTGTGTTGTCCACTTTAATGTTGGCCATGAGTGCGAAGGAAGCCGAGCGTGTCACGACCGTCCTAGGTTTTCGAATCAGTCACGACACGCTACTTAGGGTGCTACGACGCGTTCCCGTCCCGAGCCCCTGTGCTGAGGTGATCGGCATTGATGACTTGGCCTTCAAAAAGGGTCACCGATACGGGACCATCATCTGTGACGCGACAACCCATCGCCCCATCGACCTGCTGCGGACCCGCGAAGCAGACACGTTGAAGGATTGGCTTGTGAATCTGGAAAAACGGCCTATCCGCGCATCGGTCGATCGATTCCCAGCCTATCAAGAGGCATTGCTCGACCAGGACATCGTAGTGGTGAGCGACCGCTTCCACCTCGTAGATAACCTATGGCGATGCCTCAATTTGATATGCCAGCGTGTCCTCCCCTCTCGAATCCCTGTAAATCCGAAAGGTGCCGTATCATACGGTTTGAAACCGCAACATCCGACTGGACCCGAGAACGAGACAAAACGACCGTTGGTCGAAAGGGTTCAAAGCATGCACCGCCAAGGGATGAGTCTGAATGCGATCGCCCAGATGCTCAGCTTGAATTGGAGGACCGTCAAAAAATACAGTGATCCGGCTTACAAACCCTCCCCGCCGAAACGACAAAGACCTCACTTGATCGATCGTTTCATGCCACAATTGAGGGAATGTGTCCGAAATCGATACACACTCCAGGAAACGGACGCTCATCTGAGACAATTAGGTTACAGAGGCTCGTTTGGCGCGGTCCGTCACCGTTCACGCGACGCTCGGAGTGAGGGTCTTCCCGAACCTCAGGTTTTCGTATCACGCAAGGATGCCTGTCGTCTACTCTGGCAATGGCCTGTCACTAGGCCGGATGACACCATCGATGTCTCGTACCTGTTGGTCCGTTACGAAGACCTCGCCATCCCGTTCTGTTTCATTCAAGGATTTCGGGAAGCTATTCGGGAACGGGACGCGGGACATCTCCTTTCGTTGATCACCAATCCACAAGTCACATCACATCCCGGACTGAAGCGTTTCGTGGGTCGCCTCAAACAAAATGTAGAGGTGATCCTGGCAGCCTGTCAGTTTGAAGAAAGCAATGGTTACGTGGAAGGAAACGTCAATCGTCTAAAGATGATGAAGCGACTCATGTACGGAAGGGGAAATTTTGACTTGCTCAAGATTCGGGTGCTTTGTCGAAATCCTGAGCCGAGTTGTGCTCACTGATATTGCAAAAAAATGAGCGACCACCTTCGGGCGGTCGCTCGTCATCGTTCACCAACATTGCGTGAGAATCACATTTGTATTGCAAAATACAGATATTTCGGGTTATACTTTTTGCTCTTGCCTTCCTTGATTCTCATTTCTTATATTTCGTGTAATAAACATTGTCAAAATCGTACTTGATTATTTTTTCAGTAATTGTCCTATCTACTTGATTGAAAGCTGTTAAAGTCTTTATTTTTTATATCTAATTTTTATGAGGTGATGTAAATGTGCGTTTTTCAAGTATCTATTGAAAGCTCAATGAATCATTTTTCGAATATTATTATTTATTAAATAAGCTGTTCAAAATTATTTTTTCCCCATTTCAAACTCCTCAAAATCACTAATATCCTCAATTTGAATATTTCGAGTGTGCTGAGTAGGATTCCATTCCTTCCTTTTATAAGTAAATAAAGCCCAAATAAATAAAGGTAGATAAGAAATATTAGTTAGAATCATGGATAAAATCGCTTTTACGTAATTAACTTTTACATATTTCACATCTTTTCTTATCGAGTACACTATATATATCAATGAAAAAGCAAAAAATGTTAAAACCACATGAAACGGAAGTAAAAATGTTATACTTTCTTTTGTATCACTAAAAAGTAAGTTGACTGTCATTATGATTAAAAAAAGATCTAAGAAAGAACCGGTTACCATTTTTGCAGGATTGATTAAATACATAAACCCATCGAATGCCGCAAAGTCCCTTTTTAAAATCCATCTTTTAAGTAATTTTGGAGAGTATTTGAAACAAACATCCCAATGTCCTCTTGCCCATCGAAGTCTTTGAATACATGAAGATTTAAAACTAACCGGTTTTTCATCTAAAATTCTTGCTTCATGACTCCAATACGCTTTCTCCCCTTCAAGCAAACATTGCATTGTGAATTCTAAATCTTCTGTGAGAGATCGCGCAGACCATCCAATTTTATTTAATAGCTGAACCTCTACAGTGAAACCAGTACCGCCAACTGCATTTCCTAAACCTAATCTGGATTTTGCCAGCTGCCAACTCCTATTCATATAGTAATATGAAGTGGCATAACCCAAAGTCACCCAGTTATCATTCGGATTCTTAGTATCTAAATAACATTGAATTAATTTGTGACCTTCTAACAAGTGTTTGTTCATTTCTATTAAGTAATTTTTCGATACTAAATTATCCGCATCAAAAACGCTTATAGCATCATATTTCTTTTCTAAATCTTCTCCTAAAATTTCTAGAGCATATTGAATTGCATAGGGTTTTCCTTTTAATTCCCCAACTTTAGAAGTATGCTCTATAACTTTTGCACCGGTTTCTTTAGCTAAATGAGCAGTTCTATCTGTACAATTGTCTGCAATCACATAAATATCATATAGTTCTTTAGGATAATCCAAACTTTTCAAATTTTTAATTAGAGGTACAATTACATTTTCCTCATTATGAGAAGGTATAATGATAGCAAATTTTTTTTGAGGAGTACGTTCTAAGAGTGTTTTGTGTTTCCCAAAACCAAATAAACTGATGATAAACCAATAAAAAAACATGCTAATAATTAATATCATAAAAACATTTAATATCGTTTCTAAGTAAAAATTCATCAAATTTCCCTCCATGAACAAAATTAATATGAAACAATACTTTTTCTATATCTAAGTTGTTTTAATGCTTCATAAGATGATTTCGAACTCGAAAATCTCAATCGATAAGGCAAATGATCTTGATCAAACCAAACTACTGCTTTAATTGAGGGAAATAAAGCTTGAGGAACTAAATAGGCATCATTTATAAATTTTGATTTTGGTGCATATTTATCTTCAACAGCTCCAATTTCCGCAATTATCATTGGCTTGTAAGGATACTTCGAACTCATTTCATAATAAATTGGTGAATAAACATTTTTAAAGTTTTGAGGTTTATCTTTACTTCTTGTTCCGTAGTTATATGCAGTAATTCCAATAAAGTCTGTTTTATTTGATCCTGGATAATACATAACATTATCATTCCACGATAAATCGGGTGAAGATTGCGAATTTGGATTGAACACAAACTTTGCATTTTTCACATTGTTTTTCTCAAAAATGTTGCGCACTCTTAAAAAGGCCAATTGATACAAATCTGAGTCATTGTAATTATTGCCTGGACCCCATTTACTCCAATTACCATTCATTTCATTTCCAATTCTAAATAGTACATCTCCTTTAGTTAATTTTGTACCTAGTGCCCAACTTTTTATATTTAAATCGTACTTTCCGGAAATCGTTTCACTCATTATATTTTTATTATTGTTGTTGGCAATTTCAAAAAGCATTGAAACCATTGGGATTTGCCCTTTTTCGCTAAATTTCCAAACTTCTTGATCAAAATTAGAGACTATCGATTTGTAAAAAGCTCTAACAACAGGCTTACCCTTAGTGTCACTTCTTAACTTGTTAAATTGATAATCAGTTTCTGTGTAAGCGCCTAACAAAATTTTACCAGTTGGAACTTTTAACAAACCTTTTGCAGTAGAGAAGTAAGTTGTTTTTTTGTAATTTTTAGCAAACTTTTTATTTTCCTCATATGTAATTGGAAATGCTTTCTCAAATTCAAAGTTTAAAATATTCCTTTCTAGCTCATCTTGATAATATTCTTTTCTTAATAAATTTGTCTTTAAATGAAGTATTTTAATTGAATCTTCTGTTTCTATGAAATAGTAAGTATATGAATTTAAATCGTTATTTATGGTGTTGATTTTAGGTCTTGAATATTCTACTTTATTAACAATGTAATCATTAATTTCCATTTTTTTCGTTGTGACTTTAGTATATTTTTTTAATAAGTCTAGAGTATGTCCATAAATATAAGATTTCGTTATATATTTTTCATAATTATAATTTTCGCTATAAAAATCAATTCTTGCGTCATGTTTAAAGAAACGCATAAAATTATAAGCATTATTGAAATTATAGTTCCAAGATTCATTCATGTAACCATTTATACCTAGATATGGATTATCAAAATGAATTTTATTATCTATCTTATTAAATGTAAATTTATAGTTTAAATTTTTGTTAGGCTGTTCTTTTTTTTGCTCATTCCACAAATCATAATATGAAAATTGAGAAGAAGAAGCAGCAGAAACTTTATTAACATAATTATATGGTGAAATAGAGATTATTATTACAAAAAAAACAATTATGAAATTAAAATTTCTCATTTATACCTTAACCCCCATTATTTAACATTAAATAATATTTTGAAACCCTTGCTCAGTTAAAACTGAGCAAGGGTTTTAAGACTAATTTTAAAATTATTTTACAGTGATAGTTTTGTTAAATACAGCTTGGTTTCCTTGAAGATCGGTTACTTCATCAGATGTCTCAGCAACAAGTTTAACTTGTAACTGATTAGCAGATGTAAATTTCAAAGTTTCGAGACCGTTTGCAGTTACAATTCCAGTGCCTTGAGCAATCAATGCATCTGTAGTTGCATTATACGATCCGTCGCCATCAACATCTACGAAGATCGTGTCAGCAGCCCCAGAAATACCTTTTACTTTAGTTACTTGAGCAGTAGCTACATACTTGTTATTTTCAGTTAATGAATTTGTAAATGTAACTACATCAGAAATATCTTTACCATTCAAAAGAATCTCAACATCATCTTTGTCAAAATGCTGAATAGCTTCACTGAATCCAAGAATTAATCCTGCTTCATTAGAAGCAATAACTGCAGAATCGAATGTTGGCTTAAGACCATCTGCTAAAGTAACATTTCCCGTTCCAACCGAAAGAATTGAGTTACCAGCATTATCACGGATACCGTTTACCGTAAATGGAGCTGTTTTAGTTGCAGAAATCTTTTCTGAAGGAATATGAACTGTAACTGCTACAGATGTAGCTTTTGAAGCCGGTCCACTAAGAACTGTAGTTACATAAGAACCTGCTGGTAAAGCTTTTCCATCCCAAGTATAGTTGTTGAGATCACGTACAGTTTCAAGACTAACTCCACTTTCAGGATCAGCAGCTGTGTAAGTTACAGTTTGCTCAAGTCCAGGAGCTGTTCCTTGTGCCGGAGGTGTAGAACCGTTTGCGATTGAAGATACAGTTGGACGAACATCGTCACTTGCAACATTGTTAACAACCACAAAGTTTTGAGTAGTTAACGCATTACCATTTGGAGAACCTGCTGTGTCAACTACAGTATTCGAGAGAAGACGTAATTGGTAAGTACCATCAGCAAGTCCTTGAGTAATAGTTAGTGTATCATCTTTAATGACTGCATTCACAGAACCAAGTGTAGTGTAATCAAGAGTGATGGTTGTAGCTACCCCAGTAGTTTGATTGATTGCTGTCACAGTCGAGTTGCTTCCTGCAGCAATATTTTCGCTGAATTTAGCAACAATTTTGCCGTCTTTGTACTCTACTGAAGAAAGTGTAGGTGCAATAACGTCCTTCTTGAAGATTACGCTAGTAGAATATGCAGAAATATTATTACCAGCAGTATCTTTAATGTCAGCATCTAGGAACAACAACGCACTGTAAGTATCAGTGTAGTTAAGGCTACCAGTTAAAATTACTGTTTTGGCATCAGATCCAGCAGTTGCAGTAAGGTTAGTTACTGTCCCAGATCCTGCTACCAAACGAGCTTTGTTTGCAAATGATGAGATATTCATGTTCTTATCGAACTTGACTTCTACTTTGTTCTCACCAATTACTTTTGTAGAAACGATGTTAGGTGCGACAGTATCCGCAGTTACAGTTACATTAGTTTCAAGTGGGTTTGGAGTGATGAAGTTGTTTGCGTAATCTTTAACGTTGATGATTTTAATCGTTGCAGTAGTTCCTGCATTCACCATCGCGCTTGAAGTTACAACCAATTCGTTCATTGAACCAGGTTTAGCAGCTACTGTAGCTGATACTCCGTTGACACTAACGATTGCTCCAGTAGCTTGAACAGGCTCATCAAATACTAAAGTAAATTTATCAGTAGCTGTTTTTGCTGATGCTGATGCTGAAACAAGCTTAGGCGCAACTTTATCAGATGCTTTTACAAGTTCCGAATATTTTTCAAGTGCAACACCTTTAGAATCTTTAACTGCATCAGATACAGTTACTGCATATTCACCATCGAATGTATTTGCAGCTGTGATCAAAAGGGTTTTTCCGTCTTCTGACAATTTACCAGAAAGTGTGCCAGCATTTACTGCTGTTCCTACAGTTGTGAAAGCAATATTTCGAACTTCGTCATTTGAGTTAAGAACTGTTGATGCTTCAATCGCTTTGTTGAATTTAACTTCAACCTGTTTAGCATTGAGTACTTCTACACCAGACACCATAGGTTTCTGTTCTTCAACCTTGAACTCCATCGCTGCAGTCTTCACATCGCCTGATTGAAGAACGAATGAGTGTGTGCCAGCTGGAACGTCTTTAGCTGAAACTGAAACTTTGCCGTCTTTTACTTCAGCAGCGATTGGGTCGAGCGCTTTCGACTCATCTTTACCAGGGTAGATTACGAGCTCAACTTTTTCGCCTTCTTTGAGGTTCTTCACGTCAGCAGAGACAGACAACATGTCGCCTTCTACTTCGTGCTTCACTTCAGAGAATTCTACTTTAGAAGCAACTACTTTGTATTTAACTGTTTTCGTAACAACGCCGTAAGCTTTGTTAGCGTAAGTGAGTGTTCCTTCGAACTCTCCAACTTTCTCAGTGCTGAATCCAGCTACTGAGAGTGGCTTGTTGTATACAACGCCGTCTGCGAAGAGAACTGGTTGAATACGGATTCCTGAAACAGGAACGCCTTGCTCGAATACGAATTCAGATTCAGGTTTGATTTCTTGTGCGTAGTTTAAGACGCGAAGTTTCTTCTCAACTTTGATGCCTTTTCCTTTAACGAAACCTTTCGCTGTTTGGAATACACCAAGTTTGTTCATGTCGATTGAAGATTTGTACCAGTGGATCTCGCTGCCCTTGTATTCTTTGTCAAGTGCTGCGTTGAGGTCTCCCCCACGTACGTAGTCCGATGAAAGACGGACCGTTGTTGATGCTGCGTCTGCCGTGATTGCAGGCGCTACTGCTGATGCTGCTACTGCGAACGCTGCCGCTGCAGTAACGAATTGTTTCTTCTTAGCCATCTGATGTAAATCCTCCCTTAGGTAGATAGGTTTTTCTACCGTCCTTGCCCAACCGATCTCGTTCGGAGTCATGTATCCATAACAATGAATAAAGTACTAATGATTATGTAACCGACTCTTCTTTAGACCGGGCGTTCTCCCCCGGTAGAAGTCTTTGCAAGAATCATCTTGAACAATTTACCAAGACTGTTCTTGGAAAACCTTACATCCATAATATACATAACACTTCCAAGCGACACAAGCGTTTTTTTTCGCAAAAATGGTAACGTTTTTGAATTTTGGAGATTTTAGTTTAATTCATTTTTAGGTTTACCTTTTTTGGAAATGTCGAAACAAGTCGATTTTTGTTGATTTCATGCGATTTAAGCTGAAATACTCGTTGAAAACCATTTTAATACCATTAATTACCTACAAAATTTATTTTACATTATTGATTTTATAGGACCAATCTTCACCAATGATATTTCCAACTCATAAAATCATTGACCTCTTTCACAAAACCAAACATATCCAAAATAGCATCCGTTATTCCAACTATACACGAATCGGCGACTGGTTCGGATGATTCATGCTCGTGAGGACTATTTGCCTAGCCTTGATTGACGATTTGGCACGATTCCTTACTCACCGATTCTGTCTTGAGAAACTGAAAAATCGATTCCCTTTTCGTCTGAAACGTGACGGATGTCTGGTAAGGGATTGTCCTATACTAAAAACAATGAAGACTTAAAGGAGATTCCACTATGCGACAACTACTGAAAGCATCCATCTCGTTCGGACTGATTGGATGCCTCGTCCTCTCACCGATCGAGTTCGTTCCCTCAACCGACCTAACTGTTCAAGCCAAATCAGCATCGACGACCGCGACGGCTGAACGGGTGACAACGGAGTATACGAAAGTGTACGCCTCTCGGTCGAAGAAGGCGAAGGTCATCCTCCCGCTCACGTTCGGTACGACCGTCTATCAGAATGCGACGTCCGGGAGTTGGACGAAGATCACCTATAAAGGAAGAACGGGATGGGTGCCATCAGTTACGCTCATGCCGTCATTGATTTCGACGGAGTATCTCGTGAACCGAACGACGGACTTGTACTCGACGTGGTCGACGAAAGGGAAACGGGTCACGACAGTGCGATCCTGGAGTCGCGTCGTCAAGACTGGGGAGTACGGCAAGTGGTCCCGTGTCCGAGTCGGTGGGAAGACAGGATGGTTGCCTACTTCTTATCTCCGTGCGCCGTATTCAAACAATCGGATCAATCGGACGGTCTATGGAAGTCACACATATGGAGTCGATACGCAGGCGGAGTATGATGCGGTCTACAAACGGGTGAAGGCGGAGTTTGATGCGAAGTATGATTCGGCTGAGTTTGGTTTCGACGAGTACATGTATCGTGTGCTAGATGGTGAGAGGGGTAACAGAGACCCAAACAGTCCAGAATACATGAACTTAAATAATGGTAGGCTGTTAAATGCTGAGGATGCCCTAGCACCTTACTTTGAAGGAAGAATGTCAATGAAGACGTATGAAAAGATGTACCGAACAGACAACTTTTTAAATTTCGTTCATTCTAAGTATCAATCAAATGATGTAGTTGGAGATAAAAACCTTAAATCTGCCTATGACGTGTTGTTCAGAGGCAAGAGCGACTGCGATTCGCTAGAGCAAGTCAAATCATTGGTATACGATTTGGCAGGAATAGATAACGTTGTCGTGGGTGACGGGGTAACCCATGCCGTCCTTATGTTTAAAGTTGATGAGGGTTGGATGGGGTCAGGTTCTAAAGCCTATACAAAGAGTGAAATTGATTCTATTAACTCTAGTAGTGTATACCTTTCCTACACACAGAAGGGCACTCGGATTTCATATTAATCTTGTTGAGAGGGGGCCTAACCCCCTTTTTGTTTTGTCCTCCTCCCATCCCATCAAAAAACGGGTATCCCGATCCCTCGGCATACCCGTCTCTTCTATTGAATTCCCTTATCGAACCGTCGTCTTGCTCATCTTGCCTGGACGACCTTTCAAGTCCTCGATGTGGACGTTGATCGTCTCGCCTTTCTTGAGCGCACGTGTCTTCACAGAGAACGTGCCGTTCGGGAGGACCGTTCCGCGTCCCAACAGTTGATATTTGCTGTTGCGGACGACGACACGCATCCCGGCGTCGCCGCGACCCGTGACCGACTTCGCGCCAGAACGGAGTGTGTTCACCGTCGGTTGGCCTGGACGTGCGCCGGCTTTCACGACGACACGTTCGCTCGTCTCATACTTCCCGTTCGTATAGACGACGCGAAGGACCGCTCCTGCTTTTTGCGGCTGAATCGAGAAGGCGGCAACGGTCTGTTTCGACGTTCCCCGTCCGATCAACTTCTCTCCTTTATACACGCGGACCGCCGTCCCCGACGTGACTTTCGTCTTGAACGTCGTAGAGTTGTCCTGTGCGTTCGCGCCAGAGGCGTTCAATTTAAGCATCGACTCGGCGCGATAGACGTTCGCCTTCCCGAATCCGCTCACCGGGTTGTAATAAGCCGGGAGCGTCATGCCCAATTCTTCTAACACATACTCGAACCCGTCACTCATGCGTGGGTCGTACGGTGCGTCCCCACCCGAGAAGGCAATCGGGTCCGCCGTCCGCTGCAAGAGCGTCCGTACGTCTTCGACCGAAAGATCCGGGTGATACGACTTGAGGAGCGCGACGGCTGCAGCGACGTGTGGGGTCGCCATGCTCGTCCCGTCCATATAGACGACGTTCCCGTCCGGTACGAGACTCGCCACTTTCGAGCCCGGTGCGACGACGTCGACCCCGATGCCGTAGTTCGAATAATCCGAGACGATCCCGAAGGCGTTCGTCGCGCCGACCGAGATCGTGTATTTCGATGATGCCGGATACGACACGCGTGACTGCGCATCGTTCCCTGTCGCCGCCACGATGACGACGCCACGGTCATACGCATACTTCAACATGTAACCGAGCGTACGGCTCTCGTTGCCGCCAAGGCTCATGTTGATGACTTTCGCCCCCGCGTCGACCGCATACTTGATCCCGAGTGCGATTTGGTCCGTGTCCCCAGAACCGCCCGCATCGAGCACTTTCACCGGTAGAATCGAGACGTTCGGGACGATCCCGCGCATCGAGACGCCATTGTCACGTGTCGCGCCGATGACGCCGGCGACGTGTGTCCCGTGACCGTGGTCATCGATCGCGTCGCCTTCCCCGTTCGGGTCGACGAAGTTCTTCGCGTTTGCGACATCGACCTTGCCTTTTAGGTCAAGGAGACGATGGTCGACCCCTGTGTCGAGGACGGCCACTTTGATCGACCGTTTCGGCAAGTTCAACGCCTCATACTTGTCGAGGCCGATCCCTGCATTCGCGAACGGCTCAAGAACCGACTTCTGGTTAATGGCCCATTGATAGTCGAGGCTGACGTCGGTCGCGAACGACTGATACGTCTGGACCGGCTCGATATACTCGACGTTACGGTCCGACTCGAGCGTCGACTTCGCCTGAGCCTGCATCTTCGTCGACGCTTCTTCCACATCGACGAGCGCGAAGTAGTCAGACGGTTTCCCGATGGCGATCCGCTCGGCCGAGACGTCGCTCATCGCGTTCATCTTGCCGATCGATGTGTTTGGTGACGATTTGTATTTGACGATGTAACGCGGTGCGTCACTGCCGTCCGTTTGAATCGTCATTCCGACCTTGCCGAAGAGGTCCGTCACCGGAGTCCCGGCGAGCGAGTCCATCTCGAGCGCTGTCGCGATCTCACCGATTTCGCCTTGTAGCGCAGCCGGTACGCTTGCGTCGACCAAGGCGTGGAGACGGTTGATTGCCGCCGCGTCCTGGGTTTTGAGCGTATACGCCTTCTTGTCGACGAGTGCCGTCAACAACGGACGGAGCGTCTTCAAGTCGGTGAGGGCAGCTTTCCGCTTCTCGCCGTCAAACGTGATCGCCTTGACGATATACGGTGAGGCACGGTAGTAAAGAGCCGACAAGTCGCGACCTTCCTGTGACGTGCCGAGTACTTCACTTTGGACGCGACGGATGAGTTTGAGCATCGAGTCACGTTCCGGTGCCGGTTGGACGATCGATTCGACGGCACACATGTCGCCGCCGACCTGCTCGTATTTGACCGGGAGTTTGACCGGGTTGACGACGAGCTTGATGTCTGACGCGAGATCCGGCATGCCTGGGTCTGTCGGCTCTTCCCCATCGACCGGGAGCACATCCCCTGGAATCTCTTCGCCTGGAATTTCTTCTCCGAGATCCATCGGCATATACTCGACCTTGATGTAGTATGGACCTTCCCATGCGAACGGGAAGTCGATCTTGGCCGTCTGTTCTTCCTCTTCCTTCGTCGCGCTCGCGCGGTAACGGTCGAACGTCTCATCCTTCGCCGCCATGTCGGCGCTCGGGTAGACGCTGATGTTCGCGAGCTTCGAAGATTCGAACGTGACTTCCATATGTGTCATCGCGGACGTCTCCCGTTCCATCTTGAACCAATACGTGTTGACCGGGTCCGTGCCGGTCGTGAATTCGACCGCTTCCCCCGGAGTGAGTAATGTGGCATTGGTCATCCCGTTTCCGCTGTCAGCGAGTGCTGGCGGCAGGAACGAAAGGACGAGGACGAGAACCGTCACCATCGCCACGAACTGCTTGAATCGTGCTTTCATGTTTTCCCCTCTTTCGTTTGTTCTGGAGCATGTGCCCCACATCGTTCTACGATACTTATCGGTTTATGTTTCAAAAATGTAACAAAAATGTTTCGACAAGATGTCGACTCACTCGTCGAACGATTGCTCGTTGCTCAATTTCTTGCGTTCGAGCACGCGATAATTGGCTTCATGGTCGGTCCGGTCAAAGAAGATCCCAGCGACCTTGATGAAATGGAAGTCGACCTTATTCCCGTATCGGTCGGTGTAGTCGATCTGCTCGATTCGTAAATAGCCATGGTCTTCCGTCGCGCTCGAGAACCGCTCGAACTTGAACCGGCGATCGATCACGAAATAAAAACGACCTTCCTCCATGAAATAGATTTGCTCGACACCGTACTTGTTTTTCAGATAACGCTCCGTCGAATTCTCACTCACGATGTTCAGCATCGTAGTGCACCAACCGAGGAGTAATAATAGAAGAAATACTTTCATCCACCATAGGAATCGATTCGATGAGATTGGGGGCACCGGCAGTGGTTTGAGCGAATAGATGAGATTTCGCTTGTCTTTCATGTTGCAACTCCGTTCACCAAAAAGACCGGTGTCTCCACCGGTCCTAAGGAATTAGTATCCTGCGTATTGGAGGGATTGGATGAATGCGCGTTTCTCCGCACCCGATAGGTTGAACTCGAGGTCGTAGTCCACACCTTGGACCATGACCGTGATCCGGTTTTCCGGACGGACGTACTTGTCGATGAAACTGATGAGTTTCGCATCTGGCTCGAACAAGTATGACTCTTCGACCGATCCATCCTCAAGCTCTTCATAGTAGACATCGTACTCGTCGATGTTTTGCGAATAGGTTGCACGACCGACACGGAGCGTCAACTTTTCAAATCCAGCGACCGAGCCATCCTCTGTGTAGCTGCTGAGGAGGAACCCGAGGCCCGACTTCGACGGATGTCCGAAGAAGAGTGGCACGAACGTGTCCGCGTATTTCGTCGTGGTATCTGCGTAGAAGACTTCTTTATGAACCGTCATCTTCATCCCTTCCATGTAGACACGATGGAAGTTGTTGTAGAGCGCGTGCTGGACGGTGATTGCCTTCGATTGGCTGACGTTTCCGGCACCGTCACGGATGACGAGTGACATCTTCTGCCCCATCGCTTGACGTGGGATCTTCACGATAAACTTCCCGGTCGACATGACCGGTGCCGTGTATGACTTCGTACCGATCTTGACGATGGCCGTCGCATATGGCTCCGCTTTTCCGAAGACGCCATATGATGCCGCCGTCACAGATTGAGTCAATGTCGCCGTTTTTGGTGCGACGCGGTCTTTGTAGACGCTACGTTTCGAGACGTCGCTCGTCGCACCTTTCGTCGTGATCGTCTTCGCCGAGAGCCATGAGTGGGCCGGTTGCGGTGCGATGCCACGACGGTAGAGCCCGTTCGCATCGAACTTCCCTTTATACGTGCTGCTGCCGATCGAGAGCTCAACGTATTGTCCTGGTTCCCCGACGACGCGCACTTCACGTGACGTCTCCGTCAACGGTTTGATGACCGGTGCGTCCGGACGTGCGTCTGGGTCTTCGGCGACGATGGCGCGTGTCGTCTCACTGACGTTGCCGCTCGCGTCGACGAGACGGACGTCGATGACTTTACCGACCGACTGTGGTGACATCTTGAAGACGGCCTCACCACCTTCGAGGATCGTACGGACGTACGTCTTGCCGTTGATCAAGATCTCCGCTTTCGCAGCCACTTCACCTGTGATCGTGAGTGATGTCGATGTGTGGAGTGGTGCCGATAATACAGGTGCATCAGGAGCAGTCACGTCTTCCGACGTCTCTGCGTTGACGATTGTCGAAGGCGCGATACCTCCGAATGCGAGTGTGGTCGCTAAGAAAAGTGCTGCATATTTCGGTTGCTTCATAATAAGTAGGGTCCCCCTCAAGAATAATGACAATCGTTTACAAAATTATTATAATCTGTCCTTTTTCAAAAGGGTACATAATTTTTCTAAAATAGGCATATATTTTTCAATTTCACATTTCCTTCATTTAATAAAAAAGGCACCCCACTGTTTGGAGTGCCTGAACGCTTAACCTTCGTTGATCATCGTCGCCTGTCCGCCTTGCCATAACCAGACGCCATCTTCTTTCACATAAAGATGAAGCATCCAGAACCGGCCTTCGTAGGCGTTCGTGCCGAGGATAAATTTTTCTTCTAACAAAAGTTGGACGACGGCGAGGTCTCCGCGTACCGTCTCATCGAACGTGACCGTGTCCTGTGCGATCCATTGAATCGCTGTCGGGTCGACGAACTGGTCTAAGAACGTCTCTTTATCGAACTGACGCCCGCTCGAATCGACATATCGGAACGAGTCGTGCATGAGCGCCCGCATCGCGTCGAGATCGCCGGCCACCTGATGGGCCGACCGGTCGTCAGAAAGTTGTTTCATGTTGAGTGTCTCCATCGTTGTCCCTTCCTTTCCCCGTTTATCATAGCACAGATGGTCGAAAACGAACGAGTGGAATGCTGATCACAGATTCCTTCAATCATTTCCCTTTTATCGAAATAAGCAACCTTTTTCATCTCCACTATGTATATACTAAAAAATGTAAATTTCATGAATCGAGGTGGAACGCTTGAAACGAATCTTCAGTTTGCTTGTTCTCTTTACTTTCTATTGGACTCTCACCGCACAGGCGGTCGGGTCCGACGCCATGCTCCCTGCCGGCACGACGCTCTATACCGACCCGGAGGAATCCAGCATCCTGCTCATCACGAATGAGCCGAAGCGTGTCGACATCCAGGACGTGACCGAGACCCATACGTCCGTCATGGTCGATACACAGAACGGATTCGTTCGAAATGACGCCTTATCATACGCTGTCACCCGTTACGTCCATACGGAGACAGAAGCACACGATGCTGCCGGAAATGTAGCCGCAACACTCGCCATCGGAACAGCCGTCGACGTCTTCGACCTCGAGGGCGACCATCTCCTCACGACGGACGGGACGTATGTCGCCCGTGACGCCCTCGGCGAGACGATGCCGGAAGCCGTGACCCGCTACGCGAAAGCAGGTGCGGTCGTCTTGTCCGCTCCAGACGGGGAAACAATCGCCGAACTCGAAGCCGGGCAGACGCTCGACGGTTTGGTAATCGGTTCGATGCTTCGTATCGAGACGGCGGACGGCTTCGGCTATGTCACCTTAGATGCGACGAGCACTCGTCCGATCAAGACGGGCACCCAGTTCGTCTTGACGACATCGCCTTACACCGATGCGTCCGGCAAGATCATCGGCTCCCTCGTCCGCGGTGAACAGACGAGCGTCTATGGCACCATCGGAGACAGCGCCCGGCTCTTCAAGGACGGCACCTACGTCTATATGAAACGCGACGTGCTCGCAGACAAGATGCCACGCTACACGAAGACAGGCAGCCGCTATGCGCTTGCCGCGATCAACATCTATCAGGACACGGACAAGAAACAAGTCGTCGGGTCGCTGAAACGAAGTCAGCTCGTCACCATTTACGGAACGGATGGCGACTTCACGCGCATCTATACGCGCGGCCAGTTCCTGTTCGTCGAGACGAAATCGCTCGGCACGACAAAACCGGCACCGCTCAAAACGGGACAACGGTACATCACGAAAAACACGCCGGTCTACGCACGGACGGTCCTGTCGTCGAAGACGTCCCTCAGCCTGAAGCGCGGACAACTCGTCACCATTTACGGGACAAAGGGCAACTATACCCGCATCTTCACACAAGGGAACTATTACTTCATCCTGACGAGCGTGACGAGCACGAAAAAACCGCCTCGCTTCGAATCGACGGGCATGCGGTACTCTCGTTATAACGAGGTTGAAGTGTATGCCTCGACGTCTGTCGTGAAACAAGTCGGCTCCTTGAAACGTGGGCAAGTCGTCGAAACGTTCGGGACGAGTGGATACTACACGCGCATCCGTCTGAACGGGACGTATCGCTATGTCGCGACGGGCTACCTCGCCGTCTCGAAACCGACCGCGAAACCGAAGGCAGGAACGGTCTTCTATACGCAGTTCAACGGGACGCCTTACTTCTCGGCTGACGTCGCATACGGTCGTCCGGCCGGCACGTTGCCACGCGGGACGAAACTCGTCGGGCTCCGCTCGATCGATGCCGACTTCTGGCACGTCCGTCTTCCGTCCGGGAAACGCGTCTACGTGTTGAACCCGTATATCGCCGAGACGAAACCGAAGGCGATCCAACCGGCGAGCGTCTATACGGCCGCCCACTACGGGACGACGAAGAAGACGCCGTTCTACGCCAACCCGAACGACACTCGTCCGATCGGCTATCTCGATGCCGGTCGTCGCATCTACCCACGTGGAAAGAGTGGCGACTCGTATCTCATCCAGTACGACTGGCGCCCCGTCTACGTCAAGACGAAAGACATCCGCATCAAGCAGGATGCCTTGTTAAAGAAACGGGACAACTCGCAAAAAGAGCGTCTGATCAATGCCGCCGTGAAACATCTCGGGACACCGTACACGTGGGGCTCGCAGTCACCGCTGAACGGTGGATTCGACTGTTCCGGTCTCATCCACTACGCGACAAACCAAGCCGGGAAGATCGGCGGTCGCACGAACGTGTCAGGTTACTGGCATAGCGGCCATTTCAAGAATAAACGGACAGGGATCACAAGTGGTCGTCGCGGAGACATCATCTTCTTCGCGGGCACGTACAAATCGGGTCCATCGCACATCGGCATCATGCTCGATGACGAGTTCTTCATCCATGCCGGGGGCGAGATGCTTCAAATCAACTCGATCCATGACCCGATGTGGCGCCCATACTTCCTAGGGTACAAATCGTTATAAGGGGGATGCTCCATGTTTGATTATATCGACCCGTTCTTATGGCAGCTCGTCATCGTCCCGTTTCTCACCCTCGGCGGCGGTGTCGTGGTCG
Organism: Exiguobacterium sp. s123; assembly: GCF_018617075.1. Lineage (GTDB taxonomy): Bacteria > Bacillota > Bacilli > Exiguobacteriales > Exiguobacteriaceae > Exiguobacterium > Exiguobacterium profundum. Next base: position 147,759 of record NZ_JACSJL010000004.1, read on the forward strand.
CCATGATCATGAAACGAATTTGGATCGGCCCTGTGGTGACGTTCTTGTTGAACGCCATCATCGAATTGACGTACTTTGCCGTCTATTATGACCACAGTCCGTTTGATGTCAGCCATCTCAGTTCGTGGAATGTCATCTTCCCGCTGATTTCGCTCTTGTTCTCGTTCATCTTCGTCGGATTGTTGAAAACAAAAAAATCTGCCTGATGTGTCGTGATTACTCGTTATAAGGAGGACTCTCCATGTTTCACTATATTGACCCGTATCTTTGGCAACTCGTGATCGTCCCAACGTTGACGATCGGAGTAGGGGTCGCCATCGCACTGCGCCTAAAGCGTTTGTCTATCGCTCCCTTGGTCACCCTGATTGCCTACTTGGGCATGGAGTGGTTCATGTATCGGGGCACCCTCTTCTTCTATACAAAGTGGTGGCTCCTTCCCCTTTTGGCATTGGGGATCACGTTCACGTTCATCGGGAAACGTCAGGTGGGGCACGCTTCGGTCAAATGATGCTTGACAATGCATCTTTATCCCGTTAAAGTAACGATAACATTCATACGAACTCGCGATGAGAAAGAAGAGTAGCGCGAAGGGACGTCTTCAGAAAGCCGGTGGTCGATGCGAACCGGTGTCGTGCCTTGCGTGAATGGGCTTTTGAGCGTTCAGACCGACATGTAGGCTCTGACGGGTCCTCCCGTTATCGGGGACAGCGAATGATGGTTCGCGATGAGTGGGAAGACAAGGCGTCTTTCAACGAAGGTGGCAACACGGGGAATCTCCTCGTCCTTCATGTCCGATTGGGCATGCGGGACGGGGAGATTTTTTGTTTGAGTGATTGGAGGTGGGCTGGTGACGTACCACGGATGTACGCACCGCGGTCATCGTATACGAACAAGACGTGCCCCTCTCGTTCGTGGATGAACTGAACGAACGGATACGTTGTGAACTCTCCGTTCAAACGCGGCTTTGATTTTGTATAAAAATCTTGATAACAAATCGCCTCGAGGAGTCGTCGCACACGGATTGCGGACTTGTCTGCTACCGGCACGGTGAACATCCATAACGGTTCGTCATCGAACATGCACAATGTGGCGGTCGTCTTGAAGCGCACCGATTTGTCCCGGATGTAACGGAACAGACGGGTCGGTTTGACAGGCTGTCCATATACATGCCAAACGATCCGAATGGGGTCGCCCTCTTCGAACAACGCATCAAACAAATGCTGGGCACGACGGACGACTGCCTCAAAATATTCAAGATTCAGTTCATCGGATTTGATATCAACGTAAGGTGACAGCGTGTCCTCGAGTTCGATCTGCTCCGTCAACGCTTCACCTGAAAATTGGTCAGGTCGTAAGACTGACATCGGCATATCCCCTTTCTACTACCCATTATAAGGAGGTTTTTTCAATGCAACAACGGATCATTAATGGTGACGAACTCACACCGGTGGCAATCTTCCACCGACTACAAGGTGAGCGAAAGGTATTACTCGAAAGTCGTGCGGAAGGCAAGCACGGCCGCTACTCCATCATCGCGGCGAATCCGGTAGAGACGATCCGGGTCGACGGGAACGATGTGACGGATGCAACGGGAACAATTTATGCGGACGACCCGCTCCATGCCCTGTCAAAACGCATCACCCGTGACGACTTCACTGCCCCCTACCCATTCATCGGCGGTGCCGTCGGCTATATCGGCTACGACTTGCTTCGCGTATATGAACCAATCCCGAACACGCCGACCGTGACGCGTGATTTGCCGGACGCCCTCTTCCAGCGCTATGAGACGGTCGTCTTATACGACCACCTCGAGGAACAGGTCATCCTGATCGATACGAGTGAGACGGATGCGACCACGCGACTCGAGTCCATCCGGGAACAGCTCGAGACACCGGAGACGCACGCCCTCGAACCGGTCGTCCGGACGAGCGAGCGCATCTTGACACCGAAAGATGAATTTATTGACCGTGTGCTTCAGGCGAAAGAGGCCATCCTTGCGGGCGAGGTGTTCCAACTCGTCTTGTCGCAACGAATCGACGCGACGTTCACCGGGGACCCGTTCCACTTTTACCGGACGCTGCGGAAACAAAATCCGAGTCCGTACTTGTTCTACATCGACCTCGGGGAAGCGATCGTCCTCGGTGCTTCTCCTGAAAGTCTCGTCCGGGTCGAGAACGGCAAAGTGACGACGAACCCGATCGCCGGGACACGCCCTCGTGGGAAGACCGTCGAGGAAGACATGCGTCACGCGGAGTCACTCCTTCAAGACGAGAAAGAACTCGCCGAGCATCGGATGCTCCTCGACCTCGGACGAAACGATATCGGGCGGGTCGCGAAAGTCGGTACGGTCACCATCCCGAAACACATTGAGCTCGAACGGTTCAAAAACGTGATGCATCTCGTCTCGGAAGTCGAAGGAGATTTACGTGACGATGTGACCCCGATCGATGCGCTCCGTGCCTGTCTTCCGGCCGGTACCGTCTCCGGAGCTCCGAAGATTCGGGCGATGCAGTTGATCGATGAGCTCGAGACGGTGAAACGGGAAGTCTATGCCGGGGCGGTCGGCTATCTCGACGTTCGGGGCGGATTCGACTTCGCCCTCGCCATCCGGACGATGGTCGTCCAAGGTGACACGGCCCATGTCCAAGCCGGCGCCGGCATCGTCTATGACTCCGACCCGGTATCGGAATATGAAGAAACGCTGCATAAAGCCAAATCCCTATTGGAGGTGTTCGCATGATTCTCCTCATCGATAACTACGATTCGTTCACATATAACGTCTATCAAGACGTCGCCCGCTTCAGTGACGTCTGCGTCATCCGGAACGATGAACATACTATAGAAGAAATCCGTCGCATGAACCCGAGTGGCATCATCCTTTCTCCTGGTCCCGGCGGTCCACCAGACGCCGGTGTCTCGCTCGCGGTCGTGCGACAACTGTCCGGGTACATCCCGATTCTCGGGGTCTGTCTCGGTCACCAGGTCATCGCTGAGGCGTTCGGCGGGATTGTCGGTCGGGCGAACGAGGTGATGCATGGGAAAGTCTCACGGATCAATACGGTGCCAGGCGTCCTTTTCGAAGGATTGTCGATGGACGTCATGCGCTATCACTCGCTCGTCGTACAAGAGACCGAACTGACGGTCACGGCCGAGACGACAGACGGTGTCATCATGGCACTCGAGCACCCGACGCATCCGACGTACGGTGTCCAGTTCCACCCCGAGTCGATTGGGACACCGGACGGACGTGGCATCTTCGAGCGCTTTGTCCAACTGTGCACGAAAAAACCGGGGCACGTGTCCCCGATTTGAGTATCAGCCTAAAAAGTCTTCTCGCTGAAAATCATGTTTGTCGATCTTGATGTTGTTACATGCCACCCCGTTCGTCCGGAGCACGTGGATCGTTTCACGCAACAGCTCGTCACTGCCGACGATGTAGAACAAGGCGTCCTTGTCGGATGCCATCATCTCCACGCGCTCGTAGTAGTCTTTCCGACTCGGGACGAACTCTGACGTGAAGTGCTCGTTCGATTCGAAGACGTCACCGAACAGATACGCCTTCGACGAATCGACGTTTAACGAATGGAGGTGCGGGACACCTTCCCCGTTCGCCAAGTACTCGAGGACGACTGGACGGAATGTCGCGAGTCCGACACCTGCCGATAAGAGGTAGACATTCTTCCCGCTCCGTTCGAGTGGGACGTTCGAATGTGTCTTGAACAAGGCGACCTTGTCCCCCGGTACCATGTCGCGAAGAATCGATTTGAACGTCGAGCATTCGGATTTGATGCGGGTCGTGATGCCGATCGCCCCTTCGTTCGGCAATGTCGAGATCGACATATGGCGGACGAGGCTCCGGTCCGGCTTGTCCCCGGCGTTGAACCCTTCGAGCGCGAGGTGCGTGTGCGCCCCTTCCTGCCACGTGAACTCAGGTGGCAAGGCGAGATGGAACGTGTATGTATCCGGTGCCTCGGCCACGACTTTGGTGATCGGTGTCCAGTCAATTTTCATGTGAATCCTCCCTTTCGTTAATACACCGCAATCGGCCCATATGGCCCTTCGATGATTTCCAGTTTCGTCTCAAAAATTTCGGATAAGATCTTTGCGTCCATGATCTCATTCACCGTTCCGAACGCAGCGATCTGTCCGTCTTTCATCGCACAGATGCGGTCCGAATATTTCGCCGCGAAGTTGATGTCGTGGAGCACCGTGACGATCGTCCGTCCGAACTCGTCGGCGACGTGGCGTAAATACTCCATCATCTGTACCGAACGGGCGATGTCCAAGTTGTTGAGCGGTTCATCGAGGAGGACGTATTCCGTCTCCTGACAGAGCACCATGGCCACATAGGCACGCTGCCTTTGTCCTCCTGATAGCTCGTCGAGATAGCGGTTCTCGAGCGCGGTCAAATCGAGGAAGTCGATATATTTCGAGATGATTGCCTCGTCCTCTTTTGTGAGACGTCCTTTCGAATAAGGGAAACGCCCGAACCCGGCGAGTTGTCGGACCGTGAGCCTTGTCACGAAGTGATTTTCTTGGCGCAGGATGGTGATAATTTTCGCCAAGTCTTTCGACTTCGTGCTCGACACGTCCATGCCGGCGACTTGGATCTGCCCCTCGTCTAAGTTGAGCAACCGTCCGATCATCATGAGCGTCGTCGATTTGCCCGCCCCGTTCGGCCCAATGAGTGAGGTGAACCCGGCTTTCGGGATGTCGAGCGTGAGCGGTCCAATCTGGACGTCGTCTGTATACGATTTTTTGACTTGTTCGATTTGAATCATAGCGACCTCTTCCTTAGAATGACGGCCAAGAAGATGAGTCCGCCGAACAATTCGATGATGACGGAGACGACACTTGGCGTCTGGAATATGTGATACATAAAGAAATATGCGCTCGTCAGGACGAAGAACCCTAGGGCGAACGCCATCGGAAAGACGTACTTATGGTCATACGTCGAGGCGACCTGATAGCTGAGCGTCGCGACTAAGAATCCGAAGAACGTGAGCGGCCCGATGAGCGCCGTCGAGACGGACATGAGGAGTGAGATCAGGACGAGCGTGTAGATGACACTCCTCCGATGGTTCACCCCGAACGTCGTCGCGACGTCCTTGCCGAGTGCGACGATATTCAAGCGATTCGAGAACAGGAACAAGAGTGTCCCGGCGATGACGACGATTGGGATGACGATGGGAAAGTACGCCACGTCGGCATTCGTCACCGAACCGAACAGTCGCGCCTGCAGGATATCGAACTCGGACGGGGCGAGCATTCGGCGCATGAACGATGACACCGAGTTCAGACCCGTCCCGATGATGATCCCGATGAGCAGCATGAGCTGCAGGTTGGCGTATTTCCCTGACAAGAGCCATCCGTAAAGGAGGAGACTCATCGTCACCATGAGGCCGACCTGTGTCAAGAAGGCACTTGTCCCCGAGAAGCCGATCAACGCCCCTGCCCCGAAGAAGAAGACCATGCTCGTCTGAATCGTCGAATAGAGCGCGTCGAATCCAAGTAGCGATGGCGTGATGATACGGTTGTTCGTCACGGAGTGGAATGCGACCGTCGCAAGACTTTGACAGAGTGCCGCAATCAACATCGTGACGATGGCGACGATTCGCCGTTCCACGACCGGCACGAATGACGGAGAGTCCATCGGGACCGGATTGTTATAAAGGAGAAGCCCGAGCGCACACAACAGTCCGCCGAGAATGAAGGCACTTAAGAAGAGCCAATAGCGCCTGCTCGCCCGTTTCGATTGAAATGCCGAGGCGTGACGTTCTTCTCTCAATTCCCCGATTGATACGTCGACACCGTCTCGTTCCATGACCGTACTCATCGAACCCCTCCCTTCTTCCGTTGTCGCATCAAGATCATGATGAAGACGATTGCACCAACCGTCCCGAGAATCAGTGAGACCGGGAGTTCGAACGGCATGATGATTGTCCGTGAAATCAAGTCACTGACGAGAATCGCCCCCATCCCGACAAGACAGACCCATGGCAGGTTGCTGCGCAAATCATCCCCGCGGAACATCGAGACGAGGTTCGGGACGATGAGTCCAAGGAACGGTAAATTCCCGATGACCGTCGCCACGACACCGACCGATAAGGCGATGAGCCCCGTCGCCATCATCATGAGCTGGTTATAGTTCACGCCGAGACTCGTCGCGATGTCTTCCCCTAACCCCGCGAGCGTCAAGCGATTCGCCAGTAAGAAGATGAGTACCGTCACGACGATGATGACCCATAGATACTCGTAGCGCCCGATTTGCACCGAGGCGAACGAACCGACGAACCAGCCCTCAATCGCCTGGCTTGCTCGGAAGAACAGACCGAGGAACGTCGAGATAGCGGAGATGACCGCCCCTAACATGAGCCCGATGATCGGTACGATGAGCGATGAACGGAGTTTGACCGAACGTAAGAACCAGAAGAAGACCATCGTCCCGATGAACGAGAAGACGATCGCCCCGGTCATCCGCATCATGAGGCTCGGTGCTGGTACGAGTAAGTAAACGGTGAGCAGTCCGAGTCCCGCCCATTCGAGCGTCCCCGTCGTCGTCGGTTCGACGAGTCGGTTTTGCGTGATGAGCTGCATGACGAGCCCCGCCATCGCCATCGCCGCACCCGTCAGCATGAGGGCGACCGTCCGTGGGACTCGGGTGATCCAAAACATATCGAAGCCGTCTGTTCGTGACAGATCGTACACCCCGGTAAAGAGCGACAGCACCGCCAAACCGAGGACGATGATCACGGTGAACACGAACGACTTCGTCCACAATCTAGAAAAGGAGGGCTGAGACATCGTCTCAACCCTGGCTGTCAATGGTTTTTGCATGACGGAACCTTACTTCGCAAGCGCTTCCGTGACACTGTTGAAGAATTCCGCGTACGTTTGAATCGATTCGTTCAAGTACGTGTCTTTCGGTGCATAGACGATTTGCTCTTTCGACACAGCCGTCGTCTTTTGAAGCGCCGGTGCGTTGTCGATTACGTCTTCTGCTGGTACTGCGCCTTCTGCGTCACCGAGTGGTGCGTCACGGTCGAGAACGAACAACCAGTCTGGGTTGCTTTCTGCGATGGCTTCGACGGATACTTCGTCACCTTCGTGGTCACCTGTCTTCTTCTCGACTTCAAGGGCTGGGACCCATCCGAAGATGTCGTACATCGGTCCGAACACGCGTCCCGTTACCGGTGCTGAGAATCCGATGTCTCCACCCGATACGATGACCGACATGATTGTATCTTTTCCGTTGTATGCCGCTTTCGCGTCTTCAATCGACTTGTCGAGGTCAGCGACGATCGCTTCGGCTTCTGTGTTTTTGTCAAAGATTTTTCCGAGTGTGAGCGTCGTGTCTGTCAATCCTTTGACTAAAATTTCACCCGGTGTTCCTGAATCTTCTGGGATTTCGATGTTCAAGTCGATGACCGCTGCTTCTGGTACTAACTTTTTGATGTCCTCGTAGTAATCTGCGAAACGTTGACCGACGATGACGACGTCCGGGTCAACTCCTGCAATCGCCTCTAAGTTCGGCTCGAAGTGCATGCCGACGTCCGCGATGTCTTTGTCTGATGCATATGGCGACTCTGCTGGAAGGAGTCCGATCGGTGCCGCCACCAAGTCGATGTCCCATGCTGCCAATGTTTCAAACGTCCGGTTATCCAGGGCGACGACCTTCTCCGGGTTGACCGGTACCTCGATTGTGCCGTGTGCGTCTGTAATTTCGACCGTCTCTGTCTTTGTTGCGCCGTCGACGTTTTCTTCTTTCTTCGTCTCACTCGTTCCGCCACATGCGGCGAGTACGAAGACGAGCAACGTCAACATGAGTGAAATCTTGAATTTCCCCACTTCATCCATCTCCTCTGTATGTAAGTTTCAATGATCCTCGCACCAAAAAACGAGCCACGTTGGTTATGTATGTCTATTCTCGCATTCTCGTTATCAGTGATAATGATTATCATTGTCGTTTTCATCAAGTAGCATAACAAACAAAAAAAGGATACGCAATGCCAATTTGACAAGATTCGGATAGGAAAATTTTTCTTTCTATAGATGCACGCACAAAAAAGAAAGTGGAGGTCCACTTTCTCAAACGAAGTAATAGATGATGCCATCCGTAAAATAATCGAGAGCTTCAAGTAACGTGAAAAAGATTGATACGATCAAATAGATGATTCGTTCATCTCGTTCTAAGCGTCTCCAAATAAACAATAGGATAACCAATCCAATTGGTCCAAAAATCAGACAACCAATCAAGAATGGGACTACTTGAGCCACAAAAGGTAATTTTTTCTCGTTCTCAGTCATTTCACTCATGCCTCCGAGATCCCGTTCGCCAACAGCAACAGGAAAATCCAAATCGAGAGCGGAATCATCAAGCCGATTGTCGTAAAGAAAGTGGGAAATTCACTTTCAAAGTTACTCATTGTCATCACGATTTCGTTTTCGATTGAGAATGATGTACGTTACGAATAAGACGAACGTATACGCCGCTGAGAAAATCACGATACTCAACAATCCGTCCGGTATGAGTTTCCTGATGAAGAACAACGAAAACACGACCGAGAAAAACAAATACGGTCCTCGATCGTCAGTCGGCGTGTCTCGCCAGTAAATGATCAAGATGAGAAGCGCGAGCGGGCCGCAAAGGGCATACAAAAAGAAAAACGGCACGCGGCGCATCAAAAATGGAGTTGGTTTAGGCAGTTCCATCCCACTCATGCCTCCGAGATCCCGTTCGCCAACAGCAACAGGAAAATCCAAATTGACAATGGAATCATCAACCCGATTGTCGCAAGCAGCGTGTAGATTTTAATGATTCGATCCTTCGTGAACAGACCCCAAATCAACGTGGCGAACAAGGCGATGTCAATCGCGAGATATACCCAAATGACCATCATCAATTCGAGATTCGGGAATACCCGACCGTTCAAGGTGAGGAAGGTGATCACCGTCACGATAAAGAGTCCGAGCGTTGCGTATAGTGGTGCGTATCGCTTGTTCATACGAGCATCGCCCGCTTCCGTTTGACCATCTCCAGGCAGCGACGGACACACGTATCAACGTAACCATCCAATTGATGCGGGAGGAACATCGTGTATGTCCCCTCCTCCGTCATCGCCGCGTCCCGCTCGACTTTTTCGACCAGTTCAACGAGCTCTGGATTTCCTTTCAAGCGTTCAAAATCGAACGTCCCGAGGCGTTCCGACAGCCGAGCATTGTACGCATCAAAGTCCGCATAATAGGCCGCCTGTTTTGACGGGTCCTGGGTGATGAGCTCTTTCAACCACCCTTTATAAAACCCCTGCAACCAGACCTCATCCGCGACGAGATGCGCGTAATAGCCGAGTCGATACGAGAAGTCTTCCTCCTTGCTGTCAATCCAATATTGGGAAAGATCTAAACGACGAGATAAATCATCATGGCGTCCTGCGTAGTAATGGGATGCCTCTTTTTCAGTCGTTGCATCCGGTGCGAGACTTCCGAGCAAAAATGCGACCTCATCCACCTCCGACAACGCTGGTAACATCTCGTTCGCGATGACGAGATGCATCAAATGTGAACCCATGTCACGCCCCCCTTTTCCCTGATTATTCCATCAACGTTCTATCTCGACAACCCCTCGTAAATTTTGATAGACTTACTTTACTGAACGGTCAGTAAAGTTATGAGAGGTGTGATGGGATGAGTAAAAAACAATTGTTGCTACAGACTGCCGCCCAGATGATTCGAGAAGACGGAATTAGTCAGTTGTCGCTCGAACGGTTGGCGACGAAAGCAGGAATCACGAAAGCCGGGGTCCTCTATCATTTCGACAATAAGGCCAACTTATTGCGCCAGATGAACGAGCTCGCCATCGAGACGTTCGAGAAACGAATCAGTGATCATCTATCGGACGGTCCATATTCGTTTACCCGTGCCTATGCACTGGCGACATTAGATGATGTCGATCACGGAGATATGGACCTCGTCGCCGTCTTCATCTCCTCACAAGAAGATGCGACGAGCGAGTCGATTTGGAGTGACGTGTCGACCGGTTGGGACGAGCGATTCGCTGCCGACGGACCGGACCAGGATGCGATTTTGAAACTTCGTCTCCTCTGCGACGGCTTTTGGTTCGCTGTCTTGTATGGATATAGCGAGTCGTTCAAGGACCGTGCGGCGACACTCATTCGGGAAGCATGTGACGAGTTGATTCAAGGAGGATTGTAATATGGGATTCATCTATTTGATTGGGGCCATTGCCTCGGAACTGTTCGGGTCGAGCATGTTGAAAGTGAACGCCACCTCGACGAGTCGACTCCCGATTCTCGGCGTCGCCTTCGGTTATGGGACGGCGTTTTATCTCTTATCACTTGCCCTCTTCACCATCCCGCTCAGCTTCGCGTATGCGTTTTGGAGCGGGGTCGGGACGGCACTCACGGCGGTGATCGGATTCGTCGTCTTCCGGGAACAAATCAGCCGTCAAAAAATTGCAGGGATCGGGCTCGTCATCATCGGGCTCATCTTGATGAAAGTGTGAGGTGAATCGGAATGAAAGCCTATCTTTTACTGTTCTTTTCTATCGGATTTGAGGTGCTCGGAACGTCGATGTTGAAACTGTCGGATGGATTCACGAATCTCGTGCCGAGTGCCATCCTCTTGGTCAGTTTCGCCGCCTCGTTCACCCTCATGGGCATCGTGTTGAAAACGATCCCCCTCAGTATCGCCTATAGCATCTGGGCTGGACTCGGGACGGTGGCGACGGGACTCATCGGAGTGTTCATATATGGGGAAGTTCTCTCGGCATTGAACGGCATCGGTCTGTTGTTGATCGTCCTAGGCGTCATCGTGATGAATCAACGAAGAGAGGAAGTCGTGACATGAACGAGTTGGCAGATCATCTTCAAACACTAGAAGAAGCGTTATTGACGACGGAAGTCAGGCAGTCGACGGAGCGATTGCGTGAACTGTTGACCGACGACTTCTTTGAAATCGGTAGCTCGGGACGGTTGCTGTATCAAGACTGGGATCAGACGACACTCCAGCTCGACCCGATCGAGGCGGAGTTATCCGAATTCACCCTGCATCCGTTGACGGAAAGTCACGTTTTGGTAACGTACCGTCTCGTTCAACCGGTATTGAATCGCGAAACACGTCGCAGCTCGATATGGGTATTCGTGGACGGACGTTGGAAGATGCGGTTCCATCAAGGCACGGCTGTCCCACCGAAGGCAACTTGATTGCTGAACATCCTCGTCGAAGCACTCGATGCGTACGGACCGTATTTCTGTGGTTACGCGGCGGTACCAGGTGAACGGGTCGCCCTCACCTATGTGAAGAGTGTCGAAGGCGCGCAGACCGGAAAGACGTACGAAGTGTATTAACCTTGAAGCATCTCTTAGGAGGTGCTTTTTTCGTACCTTGCATTTTATTTTATCTACCTCGATAGGAAGATTCCGCTATACTCGGGGCATCTTATGTCCGAGAAAGGTTGAAGTTTCATGAAAGACAAAACGTTTCGCGCCCTTTATCATATCCCTCCCTCTTTCGTCGAACATCCGCTTCAAAAGCGCGTCCTACAGGCAGTCGGTCGGAATCAAGAATCGATGGTCGAGGTCATCTTCCGCGTCGGTGGGTTCGGCACGTATGATGTGAGTACGATCACCTTTTTTGAGAGGGGCACTGTCCTTCGTCACATTGAGCGGTCCGACCGAGCGATCACCGAGCCCTTTGAATTCGAATACTATGAGGGCGAGGAAGCGAAACAGATGCGTGTCGCGTTTCATCTGCTTGGAACAAATTGGTGGCCACCCGTTTTCGAAGAACTCGAAGGGGTTCGCACGCTAGACGGTACGCAGTGGAGCCTCAGCGTATACACGAACGGGACACTCATTCACGAACATCATGGCAGTAACGCCTACCCGTCCGAATGGGAGCAAGTGACTCGCCTGTTCGGTATTGCTTGAAGAACGACAAAGGGAGCATCCGCAATGGATGCTCCCTTTCGTCAGAGCGCTTGAATCATCTCGACCCGATTGCCGAACGGGTCCCGAAACTCGAACCGGTCGAACCCCGGAATCGGAATACCTTCGGAGTAGGTGATTTCGTTCTCTCGAAGCGCTTCCTTCCAATAATCTAAATCCGTCACCGCATATGCGATATGCGCTTTCGTCTTCTGTCGTTCCACATCGTCCTCTGCCCCGACATGAACGGAACGGTCGCCGACCTGAAGCCAAAATCCACCTCGTCCCTTCAATGAATCCGGCTTCTCGATTTCACGTAGACCGAGAAAATCGCAGTAAAATGCCTCCGCCTCTTGCTCCGCTCCAGTTGGAATCGTGATCTGGACGTGATGAATCCCTGTGATCATGCCTCATTTCCCCTTCCGATAGGTCAGTCCGATATACTGCATCTTCTCGTTGAACAAACGTGGGTACGCCAGATAGCCGACGAGCGTCGCCGAGATCGAGGCAGTCGTCAAAATCAAGAACAGGATCAAGAGTTGATACAAGACCGCTTCCATCGGGTCGGCTCCTCCGATGATGAGTCCGCTCATCATTCCCGGTAGCTGGACGAGTCCCATCGTCTTTTGGGCCTCGACGGTCGGGATCATACTCGTCCGAATCGCATTCTTCAAGCTGCGGTCGATGGCCACTTTCGGCGTTCCGCCGAGCGAGAGAATGAGTTCGATGACATCGTCACTCCGCTCGACCTCATCTTTGAACTTATTCAAGAACAGGAGTGACAACACCATACTGTTCCCGATGACCATCCCGCTGATCGGAATGACTTTTTCCGGCTCAAATGGGATGATACCAAGCCCGAGCATGAGTCCCATCGTCAGCGCTTCGATCGTCACGAGCGTCAAGACGATGATCCACATGATACCCGGAATGCCGTCCCCTTTCCGTCGGATGTTTTGTGTCGCGGCGACAATCATGAGTAGGATCATCAACAGCATGAAAATCGGACTGTCGCTCTCAAAGACGAACGTCAGGATATAGCCGATGATCAGCAGTTGAATGATGGAGCGGACGGTCGCAATGATAATATCACGCTCGAGTCCAAGTCGTAGGACGAGTGTCAAGGCGAGCGGGATGACGACGAAGATGAGCGCCGTCGCGAGTTCAATATATGACATCAATCTTCCCCCCTGACGAATCGTTGGATGACGGGATTGTCCGACTCATCGATGAACGATGCGTCCCCAAATGCAAGTAGTTCCCCGTCCTTCAAGAACCACATGTCGTCACTTACCCGCCGTGCCTGGTCGAGATCATGGGTGATCCAAATGACGGTCACGCCGTACGATTGTTGCAGTTTTCGAATGAGTCGCTCGATCTCTTTCACCGTTCGGTAATCTAGGCTCGCCGTGATCTCATCGAGCAAGAGCACGTCCGGTTTATTGACGAGCGTTCGTGCGATGGCGACCCGGCTTCGTTCCCCACCCGACAGTGATTTGATGGGTTGGTCGAGGAGCGCCTCATTCAAGTCGACGCGATGGAGCAATTCGGCAGCCCGATCGCGGTCAAGTGTCTCGTCGAAGATGGCTTTCGGGAGATTCAAGTTGTCGTACACCGTCCCTTGAATCATCGGCGCGCTTTGGAACGCCATCCCGATTTTCTTTCGAAGTTCGAGGATGTCCATCTCCGCGATGTCTTCCCCTTTAAAAAGAATCGTGCCCGTGTCTGGTGACAGCAATCCGTTGATATGCTTCAGACACGTCGTCTTGCCGGCGCCGCTCGGTCCGACGAACGTTGTGATTCGTCCTTCCCGGAACGTCCCGGACACATGGTGCAGGATGTCTTGATGACTCACATCTTTGAATTCAATGATTGACATGCTTCTCTCGCCTCCTGGTTCTAGTGTACATAAAGTCAGGAATCGACTGCATCCAATATGTATGGGGAAAGTTTATACACGATATTTATTGATAAAAATTACATCCCCATTAAATAAAGCATCGCAAGTTGTCCTACAGCAATAACTATCGGAACCATCGAGAGTATGGATAACCATCGCTTCTTCATCACAACACTGATTCCCAATAACAATAGTCCGAAAATCAAGACACCGAAGATGGTAAACATCGTCACATAATTCACTCCCTCTACTCAATTTGATAGTATGTATCTTCTGTTTTTCGACTTCATACCCTTTTTAAATCACTAGATAATAAAAGCGCTCGACCGTTTCCACACGAAACAGTCGGGCGCTTTTGTTAATTATACTCCCGTTCGATGACGAAGCTCGTCTTGTCTCCGCGGAAGTAGGAGCGTGAGTATTCAATCGCTCGTCCCGACTCATCCTCTGTCACCGTCTCGATATGGAAGCACGGTGACCCGAGTGGACAGTCGAGGAGTGCACTCACCTTCTCGTCAGCTAAGGCAATCTCCAGTGCCTCTGTCGTCTTGGCGACATGAACGTCGTGAACCTCGGCGAGTGTGCGGAAGAGCGAATGCTCCGCCTGTTCCTTCGTGATCCCCGGTGCAATCTGCCACGGGATGAACGAGACCTCATACTGCGTCGGTTCCCCGTCCGCATGACGGATCCGCTCAATCTTCTGGATCGGGGCATTGTCTTCCGCTTCAAACACCGATGCGATTTGACCAGACGCCGAGATGACCGAGATGTCGATCAAGGCGACTTGCCCACGTTTTCCTTGAACGGCGAGCTGGGCCGCATAGTTGTTCGGCGTGTACGACAACGTTTGTTGGACTTTCTTCCCGGCTACGAACGTCCCGCGTCCTTGTTGACGGACTAGATAGCCTTCCATCGTCAACTGGTTAAGTGCGCCCCGTACCGTCGTCCGGCTCACATCGAACTCCTCGCAAAGCGCGTATTCGGTCGGAAATTTTTCCCCTTCTTTATAGTGCCCACTTTTGATGCGGGACAGCAGTTCATCCTTGATTGCGGTTTGGAGCGTCGATTGCGACATGTCTCCATCTCCTTTACGTTGGGTTGGTTCCTTTATTGTGATACAGCAAGCATACAAATGCAAATACAAAAACTCATTTGTATTATTTGTATTTTTTATATTGCCGAAAGTTGTATCATTTGTTATATTTGTTACGACAAAAAGAAATCGCTTTCAAAAGGAGGAGTTGGCACTATGGCAGTCAAGGTCGTCATCATCGGCGGTGGGTCCAGTTACACCCCGGAAATCATCGAAGGATTGATTGATCGACAGGCAACGTTCCCCGTTCGGGAGATCGTGCTCGTCGATATCGAAGAAGGGAGGGAGAAATTAGAGATCGTCGGTCGTCTCGCCAAGCGGATGATTGAGAAGGCAAAGGCCGAGATCACACTCAGTTGGACGCTCGACCGAAGAGCCGCACTCGTCGGCGCAGATTTTGTATCCACACAGATTCGGGTCGGTGGACTCAAGGCACGTGCGCTCGATGAACGCATCCCGCTCAAGCATGGCTTCATCGGGCAAGAGACGAACGGCGCAGGCGGATTATTCAAAGCGTTCCGTACCATCCCCGTCTTGATCGACTTGGCAAACGAAGTCGCCGAGATTTGTCCGGACGCCTGGCTCGTCAACTTCACCAATCCGGCGGGCATCGTCACCGAGGCCGTACTCAAGCACTCATCTCATAAGAAGGTCATCGGTGTCTGCAACATCCCGTTCAACATGCGAAACTCGGTCGCTGAGATCCTCGAGACGCCTGTCGAACGAGTCGCGATTGAATTTATTGGATTGAACCATTTCGTCTTCGGTCGTCACGTATGGGTCGACGGTGTGGACCGGACGAGTGACGTCCTCGCCTCGCTCAACGCAGGCAACGACTACTCGCCGGCGAACATTGTCGGGCTCGGTTGGAGCGAATCGTTCCTATCGTCACTCGGCATGTTACCGAACCCGTATCATCAGTATTACTTCCAGACGAAAGATGTATTGAAGAAAGACCTCGAGGCGTACGAACAAAACGGCACCCGTGCCGAAGTCGTGCAACAAGTCGAGGCCCAGTTGTTCGAGAAGTACAAAGACGTCGATCTCGCCGTCAAACCGGAAGAGCTTGAAAAACGTGGAGGCGCCTACTATTCAGACGCCGCCTGCAACTTGATGGACTCGATTCACAACGACCGCGGTGACATCCAGACGGTCAACACGCTCAATAACGGCACGATTCGGGATTTACCAGACGACGCGGTCATCGAAGTGAACGCCGTCATCACGAAGTCGGGGCCTCGCCCCATCTCCATCGGCGCGTTGCCGCTGCCGATCCGTGGGCTCATCACGAACTTAAAAACGTTTGAACAGCTCGCCATCCAAGCGGCTGTATCTGGCACGTACGAGGACGCCTATCTTGCCTGCCTCATGAACCCGCTCATCCAGGACGAGAAACGGATCGACCCGCTTCTCAAAGAGCTGTTCACAGCGCACGAGGCGTACCTACCCCAATTTAAAAAGGAGGTTTACTCATGAACAAGTTTATTGAAATCGCGGGACGTATCGGGTCCCAAAGGCACTTAGTCGCCATCCGTGACGGATTCGTTTCCGTCATGCCACTCATCATCGTCGGGTCGCTCGCGGTCCTTATCAACAACTTCCCAGCCGTCAACATCGGTGGTCTCTCACTCGACTTCGTCGGATCAATGAACAGTATGTTTGGCGAAGGCAACTGGCAAGGACTCGGTGGTAGTATTTGGAACGCGTCCTTCGCGATACTCGGGCTCCTGATCGCCTTCTCCATCGGGTATAACTTGGCCCGTTCATACGGGATTGACGGGCTCGCGGCGGGGATTTTGTCGCTCGCTTCGTATATCATGCTCGTACCGGTCACTGCTGACTGGGGTCTCAACTTCGCATGGCTCGGCGCACAAGGACTCTTCGTCGCTATCATCGTATCGATTGTCGTCACAGAAATGTTCCGCTACCTCATCAATACGAAACTGACGATCAAGATGCCAGAAGGTGTACCGGGTGGGGTCACCCGTTCATTCCAAGCGCTCATCCCATCGATGATCATCTTGACGGTCGTCGCAGGATTCCAGCTCTTCATGACGCTCGTCGTCGAACTCAGTGTATTTGAAGTCATCTTCAAAGCGATTCAACAACCACTCCAAGGATTTGGTGACTCACTCCCTGCTGCCTTACTGATTGCCTTCTTGAACCACATCCTTTGGTTCTTCGGACTTCACGGGACGAACATCATCGGCTCGGTCATCGAACCGGTCTATCTCCCGCTCATCGAGCAAAACTTGGCTGCCTTCCAAGCCGGAACGTCAGCGTTTGATGTACCGTACACAGTCACAAAACCATTCTTGGATGCATTCGTCTTCATGGGTGGATCGGGTACGACGTTCGCACTCTTGCTCGCCATCTTCATCGTCGTCCGCAAACAACGGAATCACCCGTATCATCAAGTCGCCAAACTATCGACACCAGCTGGACTCTTCAACATCAACGAACCGGTCATCTTCGGTCTTCCGATTGTATTGAACCCGATCATGCTCGTACCGTTCATCTTAGTGCCGGTCACGCTCACCATCGTCTCTTATGTCGCACTCTCGACAGGGATGGTTCCGAAGACGGTCGCCATCGTCCCTTGGACAACGCCACCGATCATCAGCGGTTATTTGGTCACAGGCGGTAGCGTCCGCGGCGTCTTGCTCCAAATCGTCAACTTGTCGATTGCCACAGCGATGTACATTCCATTCGTCATGGCAGGAGCGAAGGCGATGACAGCCGAAATCAATAAAAATAAAGCTGCGACTGAGGAAGGAGAAAAGATTTCGTGAAAACCGAAACCATCCAAGAACTCTCGTTTATGATGATCTTACATGCCGGAAATGCACGCTCCTCTGCATTCGAGGCTATCGCTGCCGCGAAACGCGGTGAAGCGGACGAAGCGGCGGCAAAGTTGAAAGAAGCCGATGCGGCCTTCTTGGACGCACACAAGCTACAAACGGAGCTGTTACAAGAAGAGGCACGGGGGACGACGAGCGACATGAGCGTCCTCCTCGTCCACGCACAAGACCACCTCATGACGGCGATGACCGTGAAAGAGCTCGCCGTCGAAATGATTGACATGATCACCCGTTTGAATCGATTGGAGGAAACGACATGAACATCTTACTCGTCTGCTCGGCAGGAATGTCGACATCAATCTTAGTGAAAAAAATGCGGAAAGAAGCTGCCGCACGCGGACTCGACGCATCCATTGACGCGATCCCCGAGTCGCGCTTGAAAGAACAGTCGAACGTCGACGTCATTTTGATCGGACCCCAAGTCCGTTACCTCGAAGGCAAAATCAAGTCGTCCGTCGACGTACCGGTCGCGGTCATCGATAACATGGCGTACGGGATGATGAAAGGTGACCTGGTCCTTGACCAGGCACTCGGTCTCGTCAATGCCTAAAACGTTCGTCCTCGTCAACGCTGATGATTTCGGATTGACGACAGGTGTGAACGCCGGCACCTTGGAGAGTCATCTGAATGGAATCGTCAATTCGGCGACGATGATCATGAACGGGTATGCCGTCGAGGAAGCGGTCCGACTCGCGAAACAACATTCGTCGCTCCGTGTCGGGGTCCATCTCGTCTTATCTTGGGGCAAACCGCTCGCCGACACGAGCGCCCCTCTCACGAAAGAAGACGGCACGTTCCGCTACACAAGCCGTTTCTTGACTGAAGACTCACCTGACCCGGAGCTCGTCTATCTCGAGTGGAAAGCCCAAATCGAGGCGTTCCTTGCGACCGGACTTCTGCTCGACCATCTCGACAGCCACCATCACATTCACGGTTGGCCGGTTCTGCACGACATCATCATTCGTCTCGCTGAAGAATATGACACGACGTTTCGGGCCTTAACGACGCTCGGGTCACGCCGAGACTTGTGGGTGACCGAACGGTTCAGTGATCAGTTCTATGCGGACGGTGTCTCCCATGCGACGCTCGACGCCATCGAACCAGGTGGATCCATCGAAGTGATGGTCCATCCGGCCGACCTCGATGATTGTCTTCCGAGCGTCACGTCTTACCTCGAGCCACGCCTCCTCGAAAAACAGGTGTTGGTCGACTATGAACGCCCCGATTGGTGGGCATGACAAAAGCGGGTTCCCTTTCACGGGGACCCGCTTTTTCATAGGTCGAATGCTTGTTGAATCTGCGCCGCCGTCTCTTCCGGACTTAAGTTCGTGTTATCGATCCGAAGATAGTGCTCGACGTCTAATTCTCCCGGACGTGAGTTCAATCGATACATCGTCGCCGTCTGCTTCAGTTCTGCCTCGGACCAGGCGATGTCACGCTTCGACGGTTTATGGGCAAGACGGTTCTCCGTCGTATTGCGCGCGAGGCGCTCTTCCATCTCGGCCTCGAGCTCGACGTAATAGATGTCCGCCCCGTGTGACTCGAACAAATCCGTCACTTTCTTCACGTAATCCCAGTCCTCCTGCATGTCAAACGCCCAGACGAACGTGAAAATCATGCCGGGTAGATCACTCTTGGCGACCGATTCGAACAGTTCTTGACGAAAGTGTTGGACGAGTCGCTTCCCTTCCGGCGTCCCGTAATTGAAGAACGGTCCGACGAGGTCGATCGTCATGTGGTTATGGAATAATTTCAGTCCGGTTTTGTCGGCGAGCGCCTGCCCGACCGTCATCTTGCCGACGGCTTGCGGACCAAATAAGATGATGAATTTCATTGGATTTCCCCCTACATCTTTTGAAGATTTTATCATGTGACTTAAAATGTGTGACCCCTCCAAAATATTTGTTTACCTCTTTCCAAATGAAGGAATAAGCATAGCATCGAACTTTATGGAAAGAAGGTGCCCCTGTGACTTGTCCCCACTGCGGAAAGAAGACACGATCGAAAACGGTCTGTCCGACGTGTGGCCGCCGCTCACGTCGCACGATTTGGTTATTTGCCACCCCATTCGCTATCGCACTCATTGCCTTTGTCACCTTCATTGGAAACGCCTATTTCACGGACATGCTACGTTCGACCGACTCGCTCGCCGATCAGGTCAACTTGCCGATTGGGGAAGATACGGTCTCCGCTGACGAAGCGACACCGGTCGACTTCGCCGCACTACAAGATAGCCTCTTCACCGTCAGTTACGGGACGGGATTTTTGGTGAGTTCACGCGATGTCGTCACAGCGGCCTCGAATGTGGCTGGATTGACGAATATCATCATGTACCATGAAGGGCAGGCCGTCTCCGGTACCGTCGTCGGTCGGACGAAGCTCATCGCTGTCATTCGAATCGAAGAGACGGAGAACACACCGTACACCCTCACGCAAGCGATTGCAGCAGAGGATGAGACGTTGATCACATTGACGATGCAAGAACGAATCAACGGAACGGTCACATTCGCCGAGAACGGCTATAGCCGAAACTTTGAATTACCTCGTCATGCGTATGGCAGTCCACTCCTTTCAGCATCCGGGCGAGTCGTCGCCATCCATTTGCGAGGAATCGCCTTGCCGACCGCACTATTTGAGCAAGACATCCGGACGTTCATCGCAAAAGATGCACCGGCACCGCCACCTATCGAACTCGCACCGGTCGAACCGATCAAACCAGATTTGACCGAAGAACCGGTCGTCGTTCCGGAAGCACCCCCTATTCTTGAGGCGCAACCTGAAATATCACCGGCCACTGAACCGGAGGCACCGGTCGAGGAAGAAGTCGAAGAGGAGGTTGTGGAAGAGCCCGAACCGACGACACCGGAAGTGACGCCAGAAGAGCCTGCGGAACCGCCGAGCGAACCAGAGGAACCGACGGACCCACCGGAAACGGAAGAGCCGATTGAAGACGATCCCCCGGTGACGGAGCCGGAGGAACCGACCGAACCGGAAGAGCCAACGGAACCAGAAGAACCGACGACACTCGAACCAGACGGGGATGAGGACTCCATCGTCGAAGACGATCCAGAAGAACCGATTGAAGAGGAAAACGACACGAGCACCCCATCCGAATGATGGAGTGCTCGTTATTCGTCACGTGTGAAGCGTCGTTGGAGATTGCCGAGCACCGCTCCTAATACCAGAAGCAGAATCGACAGCGCCCAGAACGGGAGCGCATCTTGCAACAACCAGACGACGAGGGCACTGAAGCCGACGACGGCTCCAAGCCATAGAAAGTTCCGTTGTCCCATGTCATTCACCTCGTCCTCATCATAACACAACGATTCGATATGCCGTTGTTTGTGGCGGCAAGGAGCGTGTCAATCGTTCATCATGCTCAACTCGGACCTGTTGTCCGACGAGAAGCGGTGTCTCGTCCAAAAGAGGTCTCGCTACATGAAACACGATGCCATCAAACGGTTCCGCTTCCCGCGTCGGCGTGACGCGGATTTTTTCCTCCATCACCTCTGCGACATATCCAGTGAACGTCGCCATGCCTTCCCCCTCCTTTCCAGTCCTACCTTTCCATTTCCCGTTTTTACAAGATTTTACGAACGGGAAAGCCCATATCGGACATAGCCCGCCTTTAGGCATGGGATGAGAGTGAGTTCGGATGTGAAAACATCCGACGTTCGGGTATACTTATCCCATAGACAAGAACAAGTCTCTAAAACGCCTGTGTCCATCGCCCCTTGAAAATCGTATACGGTTCGGTCATGAAAACATATGACCGGTAAAACGATGCCTGTCGTCATGCAAAAGACGCTAAAACATCAGATGGACACACCTGCAACGACCTGTGGTGGATGGTAACAGTCCACCAGCCTGAGAATCTATATGATCTGTCTCAGGAGGGGTGATGGCACACCCTCATCTGGAGGTTTGAGCAAAACAGAAATGGACTGCGCTCGCACAAGCACTTCAGAATCCCACGGTTTTAATCGTGGGAGTGTCAAAAAAGATGCTACTCGCCTTTTGCAAGAACAAGTATAATAGAGCGACACCAGTACTTGTGAGGAGGACACCGTATGACACAAACCATCAATTTAAACACCCCAGAGTTCCAGCGCACGTTCCTTGAGATGATGCTCCTCGCAGAATTAACGGAAGCTTATAACGCTGAAGCCATCAATGACATGGCGACACGGGGCGAGACCGCGTTCCCGGACGACCCATTCTTCCCGGCGATGCGTGCTTATCCATATATTCGAGAAGGTGACACCGATTCGGCCAAACCGTGGCTCGAGAAAGCGAGTTCGCTCGGTGACCACTACATTCTTCATATGTTAAAAGGATTTGTCAGTGAAGACACCGGGTTCACGTTCGAGGCTGAACAACACTTTCTCCGTGGCGTCGAACGCTATCCGGATGTCCCAATCATGCATCGCGCCCTTGCCGTCCACTACTTCGACCGCAAATTCCATGGCGAGGCCGGTCTTCATATCATGAACTATGTCCGGCTTGCCGGATTTGGTCCGGACACCGTCCCGATGTTGCTCGAATTTTTCCAAGTGTATGACGACATTCCGCTCGATATGGTCAATGAACTGATGAAAACTTCGAGCGGTTACTTAACATTAAACCCACATGACCCGCATGCCCATTCCTTATACGCGTCTATGTGTAGCCATCGTTTCGCTGCACTGACGGCCGAGTTGAAGGACGATGACCCGCTTACCGACGAGATGATTTGGATGCTCTTAGAAGTCGAGAATCACGGGATGTGGAGTGCGACTTATGACCGCAGTGAAGAGCGGATGTTCCGTCACATGTTCGCGGAATACGTCGACAACGTCATTCTTCCGAACACGTCTCAGCTCTATGTGTGGCGCCTTCGGTTGCGTTACTGGACACGTCGCCTGACACACCGCTTCACGGGTGGTTACTCTGTACCGACGTCATGAAAAAACATCACGCCAGCGTGATATGCTCCCCAATAGGTAGACAGATGAAATAAAAAATCTGTTTATCTATTGGGGAGTGTTTTTTATGGCGAGAAGTCGGCATACGATCGAACAAAAATTGAGTGCGCTGCGCATGATGGAAGAAGAAACATATACTTGGAAGGAAATCATGGGGGCTCATGGCGTCTCTAGGCACACCCTCCAGGTGTGGAAAGTGAAATTCGATACCGGTGGGATCGATGCGTTGAAGGAATCGAAGGCATGGAAATCTTACACCAAGGAACTGAAAATCGCGGCCGTCCGCGACTATCTCGATGGGTTCACTAGAATGAAGGTACTCTCCAAGTATCAGATCAGTAATTGGTCTGTTCTTCGTAAATGGATTAAGAAGTATACTAGTCATAGCGAGTTAACAGATTCGAGAAAAGGAATGGATCGAGCTATGACAAGAGGAGGGGCGTTCATGCAACAAATTGTGCATGTCAGGCTCCCGTTTTTGCAACTCATACATAAACATACACCAATTGTGACTTTTTCTAACATACTGTAAAAGAAGAGAAGGAGGCCTCCATGAAAATCAAAATTGATATTGACCCGGCCCACGAAGACACTCCCATGGTGACCATCCAGGCAAGCGAGTGGACCGAAGAAGTAGAGGCGATTGTGCGGCATCTGAAGGAACTCGATAAATCAGAAGGTTCACCGAAGCGACTTGTAGCTGTAGACGGCGAGGGGTCTGTGATCTTGCAGCCGAGTGAGATTGACTATGTCTATTCGGCAAATCGAAAGGTGTACGCGCAGATGCAGACGAAAGCGCTAGAGTTGAAGCTCAAACTATATGAACTAGAAGAATTCTTGACCAACTACAGCTTTATTCGCTTCTCCAAATCGGTCATCGGCAACATGGACCGGATTGACAGATTCGAACTATCGTTCAACGGAAATCTGTGTGTCTTATTTAAATCCGGTAATAAAGAATACGTCACACGAAGCTATGTGCAGCATCTGCGCAAGCAATTAGTGGAAGGAGGTGGCGGCCGTGGTGAGTAAATTGATTGTCCGTATGTTTGGTGGATTTGGTGTAGGGGCTGTGGTGACGCTCATTGCGCTTGTTGTACTGAATGATCCCGAAGATACCGTTTCTTCTCACCTGATTGCTCTGAACTTACTCGGCAGCATGTTGATCGGTGCGTACTTTAGCATAAGCGCTTTATTATTCGAAAGAGACGAGTGGAGCATGTTGAAGCAGACCTTGTTTCATTATGTAACGTCGCTGATTGTGCTGTTTCCTGTCTTTACTTGGCTCACAGGTTGGGTTCCACTCACACCACGTTCACTTGCCATTGGATTTGTATTTTTCACAATCACCTACATCCTCAACTGGATCGGCTGGTTTACGTACTTTAAGCAAATGGAAAAGCGCATGAATGAATCCTTGCAACAACGAAAATAAAGGGAGGGAACAAATATGATCGAGATTCAAGGCGTCCGCAAGAACTATGACAAACGGCAAGCGCTTGACTCAGTAAACCTCGATATACCGAGGGGAAGCTGCTTCGGTTTGGTCGGCCCGAACGGAGCAGGAAAGTCGACGCTCATGAAGATTTTAGTCGGTGTGGTGGAAGACTATGAAGGAGATGTCCTTGTGCAAGGAGCACCATTTAAACAGAATGTCACAGCCATCAAACGGCGCATCGGTTACGTCCCGCAAGACATCTGTTTAGAAGAGACGTTGACGGCGCGTGATAACTTGCTGTTCTTCGGAAGGCTGTATGGGTTGAAGGGTTCTAAGCTTCAAGAACGCATACAACAGGTACTCGCACTAATCGGTTTAGCTGATCGAGAAAAATCCCTTGTCCGCACCTTCTCTGGAGGGATGAAGAGGCGATTGAATATCGGATGTGCCTTACTTCATGATCCGGACATCATTGTACTCGACGAGCCGACAGTAGGCGTCGATCCTCAGTCACGTTGGGCCATCTTCGAATTGATTCATGACTTGAAAAGGCAGGACAAGACGATTCTTTATTCCAGTCATTACATGGAAGAAGTGGAGCAGTTGTGTGACACGATAGGGTTTATAGACCAAGGAAACGTCGTCGAATACGGAACCATGCAAGAGGTTCTCGCCAAACACCGACACGCGGCCATCTATTTGGAAGGTCCGTCCGTGACGCGAGAAGGGTTAAACGGATACGAGAGTGTGACTGCGCGGGATAAGGGGTTTGTGATTGAGAGTGCAGAACCTTTACGTCTTCTGGAGCGGATCGCCAAACAGTTTGCCGCTGAGGGCATCATTCCGGAACGCCTTGAACTCAGTCAAGCGAAGCTCGAGGACATCTTCTTCAAGCTGACTGGCACGCATTTACGCGACACGAGACAGGAGGGAGTGCAATGAACGCGATTGCCTTACTAGAGCTGAAAAAGAAGACACAGGATAAGGGACTATGGTTTTGGACATTTCTGTTACCCATCATCTTCATCGTCGGCTTTATCACGATATTCGGAGAGAGCATGGGTGCAGAGCCCGAGCAACTTGTCGTCCAGATCGTGCCGGGGTATACAGTCATGTTCTCGTTCTACATCATGATTTCCATCGTCATCGCGTTTATCAAAGATCGCGACAGTGGCATGACGGCGCGTATGGCCAGTACACCATTGTTGCGGATGGAGTATTTCCTTGGCAAATGGTTGCCGTTCGTCGCAGTGGTCTTGTTACAGATCATCGTGCTGTTCGGGTTTGGTGTAGTTGTCTATGACCTTCCTCTCGGCGACCCGGTGGCGCTCGCTGTACTCTCTGTCGGCCTGGCATTTGTTGCGACAGGCTGTGGAATGGCGATGGCAGTGCTCGCCAAGACGGAAAACATGGGAATTGCTCTCACGCAAGTCATTGCTCTCGGTGGTGCAATGCTCGGTGGTCTCTGGATGCCCGTTGAATTTATGCCGGAGGTGATGCAGAACATTGCGAGGTTCCTACCACATTACTGGGCACTGGAAGGCTACAAGACCGTGCTCTTGGAGCAAGGTACTCTACTAGATGTTTGGGCATCTCTAGCAATTCTTGTGGTTTTCGGAACAATTTGTATCGTCACAGCGCTCGTATTCTATCCGCGGTACTTGAGGCAGGCGAAGAGTTAAATGAACAAAAATCAACCCCAGGGGTTTTTGAACTGCTCCCCGTCAAGTAGACAGTAAAAAAGAAAAAAGGGTAGACCTAAGCTGCGACCTGGTATCGATACTGATATGCTCCCCAATAGGTAGACAGATGAAATAAAAAATCTGTTATCTATTGGGGAGTGTTTTTTTATGGCGAGAAGTCGGCATACGATCGAACAAAAATTGAGTGCGCTGCGCATGATGGAAGAAGAGAAGCTTAAGCGCCGTATCCAGCAAATGGAGCTTGAGAACGAACTTCTTCGTGCGGACATCTTGTTTCTAAAAAAGTTGGAGGAGATCGAGAGGAAGTCGTGATCAGCCAGGTACGGCTACAGCAACGATATATCGCCATCAAAGAATTAAACGAAGAGGAGGCCCTTTCGATCGTGCTCCTCTGTCGAGTCGCCGACATCTCACGGGCGGCCTATTACAAATGGTTGAATCGTACCATACCGGTGCGTCAAGAAGAGAACGAGAAGCTTCTGGAGGACATTCGTCTACTCTATGACCAGGCGAACGGCACATACGGGTACCGTCGGATCACGATGACCATCAATCGGCTGCGCCGGCAACAGAGCCTGTCCCCGTTTAATGAAAAGCGGATCTATCGCTTGATGCATATCCATGGGATCCAATCGATCATCCGCCGGAAGCGGAAGAGACATAAGAAATCAACGCCACAACATGTGGCCGAGAACCTGATGAACCGAGAATTCAGTGCATCCCGGCCAGACGAGAAACGGTGCACCGACGTCACCGAGTTCAAATACGGCGCCGGGAAGAAGGCCTACCTGAGCGCGATCATCGACCTGTATGACGGCTCAATCGTCGCCTATCGCATCGGGAGGTCCAACAACAACGGGCTCGTGTTCCATACGACGATGCCAGCCATCGCGGGGCTCCGTACAGGAACACGTCCGATGATCCATAGCGACCAAGGGTTCCAATATACCTCGAGAGGGTTCAAACGGATGGTAGAAGACGCGGGAATGACCCGAAGCATGTCCCGGGTCGGACGTTGCATCGACAATGCGCCAATCGAGAGTTTTTGGGGCACCTTGAAAGTGGAGATGTACTGCTTGCGTGAGTTCCAAGCATATAGCGAACTCACATCGGCCATCGAGACCTACATATCGTTCTACAACCACGATCGTTTTCAGAAACGACTGAACGGCTTGAGCCCTGTCGAATACAGGGCTCAAGCCGCCTAGGTCGGTATTCATTATTTGCCCTGTCTACTTGACGGGGAGCAGTTCAGCGCGGCGTGATGTTTTTGTTTATCCGGCATACGGTTTAATCGGTCCGCGCAGGCTGAACGAGTAGTCCTCCGGATCGACAATCCCGACGACTTCGTCGCCTTCAAGTAACTCCCATAGGAATTCTGCCATCTCGCGCGCCGTGTGATACTTTGCGACGTTCTCGCTATAGTCGAACCCTTCCGTATCGCGAGCCCGGTCGGCGAAACTCGTTTCGGTTGCAGCCGGTGCGAGTACTTTCGCCCGAAGCTTGGCATCACTCTGCTTCAACTCTTGCGCGAGCCCTTCCGTATACGCACTCACGAAGAACTTCGTCGCACAATACGTGACCGAGTTCGGGACGATCCGATAGCCCCCGACAGACGACACGTTCAACAGTTGCGCCCCTTCGACGTCATGATAATCTCGAACGTATAGACTCGATAAGACGGTGAGTGCCTCGATATTCAAACGAATCATGTTCTCGATTTTACCGAGGTCGACATCTTTGATGAGATCCGCATCCCCGAATCCGGCGTTGTTGATCCACGTTTCGATATCGAGGTCCGCGAGCGATTCATAGAGACCATACACGTTTTCGCTATATGATAGGTCGGTCGATTTGATGATGACATCACTATCTGGCGAGATGGATTTGATCTCATCACGTAGCGACTCAAGCTCTTCTTTCCGTCTTGCGACGAGCACAAGCGACTTGCCTTTTTCGGCGAGTAGCTTCGCTGTCTCATAGCCGATTCCTGAACTAGCTCCTGTAATGACCGTATACTTCATATAATCCACTCCTTTTTGTCGTTTACCTTGTTGTTGATTCCCCACTTTCTTCATCGCGAATCGTTCCGATGTGAACGAAAAGCCCTGACTCCAAGGAGACAGGGCTTTCAACTTATGTCGTGAATCGACCAATCAGTGTCTGCAGGTCACTCGTCATATTGCCGAGTGATTCAGCGACACCGTTCAATTCTTGGATCATCGCGAGTTGGGCGTCAGCCGTCTCACCGACCGTACGCATTGTGTCGGCCATCCCTTCACTGTCTTGTGACATTTGAAGAGAGGACGTCGCGACTTGTTTCGTCGTCTCCGCAATCTCATGCGAGGCGATGCGGATATGTGACGTATTATCGACTGATGTCTCGAGCTGACTGACAATCTGTTCGAATGCGCGTGTCGCTCGTTCGAGCAACAACGTGTTCGTCTCGACGCGTTTCGCACTGACGACGTGTTGGTCGAGAACGGCGTTCGACTGTGTCTGAATCGACTCGATCAACCCGGCGATCTGTGTCGCCGACTGCTTCGACTGCTCGGCAAGTTTACGCACTTCTTCTGCAACGACGGCGAACCCTTTTCCTTGCTCACCGGCACGTGCCGCTTCGATGGCCGCGTTCAATGCCAACAAGTTTGTCTGGTCGGTGATCGATTGAATGACCTCGGTGATAAGGGCGATCTCGTCAGACTGTTGCTTCAATGCCGAAATCGATTCTCCCGTCAGACGTGTCTCCCGCTCCAGTGCGAGCACCTCGTCTTTCGCCTGAGCCATCGTCGCACCACCTTCTTCGGCGAGCATCAAACTCTGTGACACATCATCGTCAATCGAGCCAATCGATCCAGCGATACGACCGATGCCTTCATCGGCAGCAGCCACCGCTTGAGATGTTCCAGTCGCTTCTTTCGCCTGCGCGACCGTTTCTTCCACGACTCGGTCGATGAGACGTGTCGTTTCCTCCGTCTGTGACGCCATCTCTTCCGTACTCGCATACAGTTCTTCCGATTGTGCTGTGATTTCCTGTGCGTTTTGGGTGACGCGGTCAATGAGTTCACGCAAATTACCCTTCATGCGGTTGAAGCCGGTCATCAATTGTCCGATTTCATCTTGTGTGAGCGCCTGAAGATCCTCACGTGTCAAATCACCTTCCGCGACTACTTCTACTTCTTTCGCTAAGAAACGGAGCGGTGTCGTCACCATACGGCTGATGGCATATCCTGCGCCCATCGTCAGGACGAAACTGACGATGGCGATGAAGACCGAGTACCAGAAGGCACGCTGACTCGCTTCTTGGAGCTCCATCTGCATCGCCAACATCTTCTCTTCCGTCTCGGCCTGCAATGCGTCTCCGGTCGATGCGATCGATTTCGTCACGTCTGGCATGAGACGTAGTGTCAAACGATCAATCGCTTCTTGATCTTTTGAGTCAATCGCCGCGATGGCTTGTGTCGCCAACTCATCATATCCTGTCGCGTATCCGAGTAACGATTCATATTCCTTTCGTTCGGTCTCATTGTCCGCGAGTTCAATCAACGATTCGATGGCGGCTTTCTTCTCTTCTCCGCCCCGGCTGATTTGTTGTTTGCGCTCATCATCCTGTAGAAGCACATACCCGCGGACACCATACGCTTGACGGACCATCCCGAGCGCCAAGTCGTCTGCCGCTTTCATCTTCATGACATCGTTTGAAATCATGTGTTCATATTGACTCGTCATCCGGTCGAGCGTCCACAGATTGTATCCCATTCCAACGATTGTCAAAATTAGAATCAAACCGATACTCGTCATGATTTTTCTTGATAACGTCCATGTGTTCCGTATCTTTTTCACGTACTACGAGGAGACCTCTCCTCTTCCACCTCTATTTCTCTCTATTTTTATGTATTGCCTTTTTCTTTATCGGATACAACAGCCTTATTTGTACCAACAATTTGAAATTCATTTACGTATTGACCTATCTTTTTATTTTTTGTACTGGGCACAAAAAAGAACCAGACATCTGCCTGGTTCTGAGACTTGCTTATAGTTTGAATTGCGCCACGCGATTCGAGAGTTCGGTCGCCCGTTTTTCCGTTTCGCCCATCTTCGCCTGAACGTCGTTGAAACGCTCGACCGAAAGTTGGACTTTCTCTGAGATGGACTGCGTACCGTCCGCGCCTTCTGTCACGGTCGTCGCTACTTCTTGAATGACCCCAAGAATGTTGTCCGTCATATGGCGAAGTTGAAGCGCGTTACCTTCGAACGTCTTCGCCGTCTCACCGAATACTGTTGCATCCTGTTCGTATTGCGTTGCGGCATCTTCGAGACGATCGTAGTCGGCCATGACTTTCGTATTGAGGAACGTCAACATGTCTGCCGAACTCGTGTTGAGTCGTTCGACCGAATCGATGACCGTGTTTGACACGTCACGAATCTCGTTGACCGTCTGACGTGAGTTTTCCGCCAGTTTGCGAATCTCGGATGCGACGACCGCGAATCCGCGACCCGCTTCCCCTGCCCGTGCCGCTTCAATCGATGCGTTCAAGGCGAGCAAGTTCGTCTGGTCGGCGATCGCAAGAATAGCTGTCGTCAAGACGCGAATCTCTTCAACCGACTTGGCCCCTTTGATTGCTTCTGCGAGCTCGACCTGTTTCTTCTCGATAATTGCCACTGCTTCTGTTTTCGAGACGACAGCTTGCTCCCGCATCTCGTGTGCTCGTGTCTCGACTCGATTCGCCGTATCGGCACTCTCGTTTGATAGATCGACAATCGAGTCAATCGAGCTACCCATCTCGGTCGTCGAGGCGCTCATTTCTTGTGAAGAGGCTGCCGTTTCTTCCATACCAGCCGTCAATTCTTCGACCGTACCCGACGTCTCTTCCATATAGTGGCTGAGTCGCGTCACTTCAGCGGATACATCTTTTGAAGACGAGAGGACGACTTTCGCCGTCTCATCGACATCGATCATAATCTCACGAAGTGTGGCGAGGAACGTGTTGAACGAACGACTGACTTGTGCGATCTCGTCGTTCGACGTGACGGGAATCGTCATCGTCAAATCCCCACCTTGTGTCGCGAGTTCATCAAAGCGTGTCTGGAGCGTTTGCATCGGTCGAATGATCGAGCGTAACAGGCTGAATCCGAGGAACAAGAGAATCACCACGGCCCCGACCGTCACGGCGATCAACGCCATGAGAGACTGCATGAAGTCACGCTCCATGTCCTGACCGACACGTTGCGAGCCTTCTGAGTTGTAGGCGACCAGATCTGCTAGTTTTTGTGTGAAGTTGTCATATGTAGATTTGGACTGTGCATCATAGTATGAGCGAGCCATCCCAGTGCTGCCGGTCGAGCTGAACGTCAACATGTTGTCCGAGACGCGTTGGTACATCTCCCATTGACGCGAGAAATTCGTAAAGAGTTCCTTGTCTTCCGCATTCACTGCACGCCCTTCGTATTTCGGTGCGATCGTGTTGATCTCGTCACGAATCTCTTTCATCCGTGTCATGAGCTCTTCTTTTTGTGCCGCATCCTCCGTCACGATGTGATCGAGTTCGAGCGTGCGGTAGTTCGCAGCGAGCGTATTGAGTTTGTGCGCGTAATCGAGCCCTTTATTCCAATTGTTGACGATATCGTCCGCTTGACGGTTCGCGTCATTCATTGAAAACAGTGCGTAACCACCGACGCCAATGACCATGACGAGCGATACGATGACGAGACCCCATAATTTTTGACGAATCGTTAAATTCCTCCCGATGTTCGCCCCGAAAGATGTCGTGCGTTCACGCTTCTCTCCGCGTTTCCACTTGAGTGTCGGTTTCCACGTCCATGTCGGCTTTCGTTTGATCCGGTTCAGTGCTTTCGACCATGTTGATTTCCATGCCATCTATGTATTCTCCTCTCAATCATGCAGTGTTTCCTATACTATCGACAATTTTCAGAAAATAATGAAGAGGATTGACCAAACTTAAAAAAGGTGACTCAAACTGCAAGAGTCACCTTTCCATCGATTATTTCTCACTCAATACCGTCTGCGTACCTTCAATCATCTTGATTTCGGTCCACTCCATCACATTCTTCGCGAGCGGATCGTTGGCGACCATGAAGTCAGCAAGCGCTTCTACTTTTTGGGCGTCGACCGGTTGTTTCACGTTGTTCAAGCGGAAGCGTACGACCTTATGGAATGCATCTAAAAATGAGATTTCAAGTTTTGTGTCAGTCATGGGTGATTCTCCTCCTTAGTGTATGGGTTAGACTAAATCGTATTCACGGACGATGCCGAGGTCTGCTTCCTCTTGAATGACGAGGTCGATCAAGATACGACCGAACGCGTCAATCGTATCTGCCGTCAGGTCGGCACGAATCGGGCCGAACCGTTGTGCTTTTTTCGTCGGTTTTGCTGTTTGTACGTCATGATGCGTCGTCAACACGAACGTTGCTTTCTTCTCTGTTAAGACAGCCATGGGGGATGGCTCCTTTCAATAGGGGATTAGGTTTCTGATACGGTCGAGGTATCCATTCGTTCGAGCAGCTGAATCATGCGATCGAGCTTCGTCTCAATCCGGTGAAGCAAATAGAGCGAGACGACGATGGGGAACCCCAGATTGGAGATGAGTTCGGGCCAACTCATGTGACCACCTGCTCATCGTGCCGAGGATCGGCGGCGGGACGAGTGCGGTTCTTCATAAGTCCTCCCTGTTAATACACTAGAAATTCTTGGGCCACGACGTAGTTGGCGGATTCCACATCAATCAGTGCCTTGATCAAGTCACCAAACTGTTTCATCCGTGCCTCATCCATCCGACTTCCAAGCGGTCCATAGCGAACGAGTTGCTTTTTCTCTTTGCCGTCGAGTTGTCGCCGGGTATCCAAATAAAGTATCGTCGCTGTTTCTCGATATGCTGCCATCTGTCTCACCTCCTTCGCCCTTATTAACCGCTTTCACAAAGAAAGTGCTCATTCTATTTTTATATAACAATGAGTGACGATAGTCCCAAAACCTCTGAATTTTTATTCATTTTTCAAATGTTGACTGCTTCCCTTGAGTTTTCATACCAATTAGGGTATCTTAATCTTCGGCAGACAGCATTCAAAAATACGTCAAAAGTACCATGATTTATTCCCCATATTTGAAAAAACTGTAAGTTAAATTCTTGTAAATGGGGTACGATACGTAGGAGGGCATTTTTTGAATTTTACTAGTCAGTCTTGAAGAAGGAGACATACACGATGAACAGCCTAGACCTCGCAAGCTTTGCCTCAATTCCTTCCGCTCAACACGACTTCGACCAAGCCGACCTGACGTTTTCAGCGACCGAATGGGATACATACCGGCCGGAACAAGGAAAACCAATTTCGTATAAAGAGCAACATTTGATTGTCTATCCGCTCAAAGAATTGAGCCGCGCCTTTAGTGTGGCCGGCATCCCACGCAGCCAACAGCAATTGATCAAGTGGGAGACCGATGGCGTCTTGCCGCCGACCCCGTTCACGTTTGGTCGGAAGCGATTCTATACGGAAAATCAGATTCGTACCATTGTCGACATCGCATTGGAATGCGGATTGCGCCCACGAACACACGTCAAAAAGACGAACTTCTCCGAATTGGTGCATCATGAACTAACGTACATATTAAAACTCGAACTAAACGCTTATGAGGCGCCTGTCGTCTGAACAGGCAAAAGCCATCCGCCATGAAGGTCATGACGAATGGCTTTTTTACTCACTTTTTCGTAATCGACTGCGGCACGTCCGCACGGGACACTTCCACATATGAGGTGACCGTTCGAGTCGACGGTGACGTCGTGACGATTGGAGATGATGGAAATGGGATTGCAGAATCCGAATTGCCTTATATCTTTGAACGCTATTACCGAGGCACGAATACAGACGATGCACGCGGAAGTGGTCTCGGCATGGCCATCTCACGGGACATCATCGAAGCCCACGGCGGGAAAATAGAAGTCGACAGTGCACCGGGACACGGCACTTCGATTCGAATCACATTCATGACATAACAAAAGGGACGCTCAGGCGTCCCTTGCAGACTGTATACAAAAAGCACCCACTTCATTTCAACTTAAAAGGGAAGAAACGAGAGGATGCCAGTTTCTTTAAAAATGAAGAATATGATCACTGTAGAAACAGTTAAAATGATTCGATGTTCTGTTATCTTAAAAAATATTGAATAAAGCACAACCGCAGTCACAAGATTAAATCCACTTTGAATATCGATACCAAAGTAGTGAATACGTACTTGAGCTGCTTCAGAGTTAAATAAAAGATCTGGAAGAAAATAGTAGCCTCGTTTGAATAGAAAGGCAGTAGGTATTGAGCTTAAAATTGCGGCGCCTATCCCTTTTTGACCGGCATTCCAAATGATTAACGCATAGACAGAGGATAGGACTGCGATAGTTAGCCATATTCCAAATAGTTGATATGGTAAGAATCCTAAGTTCAAATAGAACATTAGGTAATAAGCTAAAACTGTGGAAACAAGCAAAATAATCGAATGAATGGAAGCGTTTAATCGTGACTTGCTAAACACAGCTACTAATGTCACTAGGAATAGCCAAAACTCAAGTGTAGTATCAAAATCAATCAAGGGGGAACTACTCGCATATTGATCCAAGCATCCCAACAAAATTCCCAATAACCCTAACAAGATACAATTCTTGAATTGGCTAAAAAAAGTAAGTTCATGAGTTGACTGTTGTGGCGTCGAGCTATTCATCTGTATTTGAGTCCCCAATCTATACTTTAGTAAGTTATAAGAGTAAACGATATTGATATACAATTCTAAAAGGGACGCTCAGGCGTCCCTTGTCTGTGTCGTATAGTCAGCAATCCATGCTTCCAGTTCTTCGAGCGGCAATGGTCTAGAGAAGTAATACCCTTGCATCTCGTCACAGCCGAGTTCGCGTAACGCGTTCCACTGTTCAAGCGTCTCGACGCCTTCGCACACCGTCTTCAAATTCAAACCACGTGCCAGATCGACAATCGATTCGACGATGACGTTTCCGGTCGGGTCATTCTCGGTCACTTGAATGAACTGGCGATCGATTTTGATCTCATGAATCGGATAGTGCTTCAAGTAGACGAACGCCGAGAACCCGGTCCCGAAGTCGTCGATCGAGATGGAAAAACCTTCTTCACGGAATGCGACGAAACGATCGATGACGTGTTGCTGGTTCTCCATCCCGACGCTCTCCGTGATTTCTAAGGTCAAATAACTCGTACTGACCCCTTCTTCTCGTGCGATTTGGGCAAACTTTTCGACGACCCCTTCGGATAAGAAGTGACGCGCCGATAAATTGAGGGCGAGTTCGTACCGGTCTCCCCGTTCATGCCAACGTTTGAGCTGGCGACAGGCCGTCACGAACGCCCATTCCTCTAAGTCGATGATGATACCCGTTGATTCGGCAAGCGGAATGAAGTCGAGCGGCGGCACAAGACCTCGCTCTGGGTGATTCCAGCGCATCAACCCTTCAAACCCTTTCAGTTTACCTGAGGAAGCATTCACTTTCGGTTGGAAATACAGTTCAAACTGACCTGATATCACACCAGTACGTAAATTCATCTCTAACAAGAGTCTCTCAGATGCTTCTTGCGCCATGGCCTCTTCAAAAAACTTGATGACCCCACGTTTCTCATCTGATTGACCTGCAACGACACGTGTTGTATGAATCATATCCAAAGTAGATCGACTTTCATGTTCAATGGAAATGAATGCGCTCGTCGTCAGTACAACGTCTAATTCATTGACTCGATATGGCGCACGCGTCACTTGCTCGCATAAATGTTCTGCAAACGAACGTATTTTCCTCCGTTCCCCGTAAGGTACCCAAATGACAAATCCCGATTGCGAGGTACGTGCCATCCTAGATTCATCGATTACTGCTCGTAGTCGTTTCGCCATTTCTTTCACGATCAAATTCGATGTTTCGGTTCCAATCGCATCCTCAATAGACCGAAAATCGTCTGCTCGAATATATAAAACTGCTCCTAAAAACCCTCTCGCTTGTTGACGTAATTGATCGACTTCCTCGACAAATGCATATTTGTTCATCAAACCTGTCAGTTCGTCCGTGTAGGCTAACTGATGAATCCGTTCATCCACAAGCTGCCGGTCAAGCCGGAAGTACAGGATGGCAATAAAATCCGCAAGTGTACTCACAATCAACTCCTCAAGATAGTTCCACTCCCGAGGCAGAAACGTCTCGCAACAAATCACACCTGTGGCACGATTGTTTGCATAAATCGGAGCATCTAGCATGGAGTACACACGCTTTCCTTCTACAAAGTACTCTTTGTACAAGTCCTTCACCCATGGATGACTGCGAACATCCTCAAACGAAAGTATTCGCTCTGTTTGAAGCGCATCAAAATAGTCAGGCGCAAGTTCACGCTGGACCGTCAACTTCGGATGATGTGTCCCTGATTCGTGAGAATAAGCGACTTGACATGAAATAGATCGATACGATGTATCAAAATGCCAGATCGAGACTGTATCGACTGCCAACATATCGGCGACAATCTCACACATATACAGAATTGCCTCCTGCACCGTTTCTTCCGTTACAATCGGCATCCGTACGAGCGCGAACAGTTTCTCTTGATGTTTACGATATACTCGGTTTGAAAAGTTGTTCTCGATCATCAGTCTGCTACCTCACCCATTTAAATTTGACCTAATGATAGCACGAATCAACCGATTCAACGGTTTTCAAAATTCAACAGAAAGTCAATACTTCCTTCTTTTTTCAAGTGATGAAACAGGGATTTATTCCCACTTCTAAATTATTGACCTTCTTTTTAAGAAAGAGACGCGAATTGACCTTTTGTCCCATTGCTTGCCTATTTCTTTGCACCGTACAATGAACTTGTATTGTTTCAATTGTTAAATTGTTTCGTTCTCACTCTTTGAAAGGATGTGACGCTATGAATCCAAAGTCTGGTCTCACCTATTCATTCGCGGCACTCGCAGCGGTCAGCGTGCTTGCCCACGCAGACGAAGCAGCAGCGGCGAGCACACATACGGTGCGTTCGGGTGATACGTTATGGTCGATCAGTCGGTCCTATGATGTGTCCGTTGCGACGATTAAATCGTTGAACGGTCTCTCTTCCGATCACATTCGCATCGGTCAAAAACTAAAGCTCACAGGCAGTCCCTCTGCTGCGACAGGTGGTTCCTCGTTAACCACGGCGAGTACGAACCGCGTCACGACGACACACGCATTGAACATGCGGGTCGCCGGGGGAACGTGGCATCGTGTCCTCTTGACGATTCCAAAAGGTACGGCGCTCACACCGATCCAATCAAACGGTTCATGGACGAAAGTCAGTTACGGCGGACAGACCGGTTGGGTGCATAACGATTATTTGCAAAAGGCATCTATGTCGAGCAGTACCGACAAACCAACAACGGTCACACCGAGCTCGACTACAGCTCAAACGAAAGCCAACTTGAATCTGCGTTCGTCGAAGTCGACGAAGACGACCGTATTGCTCACGATTCCAAAAGGCAAAACCGTGACCGTCTTATCTGTCGAAGGGTCATGGTCGAAAGTGAAGTATGGGTCGAAAACAGGATATGTCGCCAATACATATTTAACAACATCAGGAGTGGCGACACCGACAACACCGAGTACAGAACAAACCATGAACCAATCATTCGTCACGACCGCGAACTTGAACGTTCGGCAAGGTGCGGGCATCGGTTACGCCCTCGTCACGACCATCCCGAACGGCACCGTCGTCAAGGCGACGAAGCAGTCCGGTAGCTGGTACTATGTCACATATAACGGGAAGTCGGGATACGTGAGTGCCGGCTATTTGAAAGAGACGTCCACGACACCGAGTGACCCGGCTCCGAACGAAGGCGATGCCGGTGCTGGTAATGCGGCTGTCGATTATATCGTCAACACACCGTCCTTGAACGTACGTTCGAGCGCATCGACGAGCGCGACCATCATCGGGAGTGTCAAAGCAGGACAGACGTTGCGCGTCGTCCAGTCGTCAAAAGGCTGGCTTCAAATCTATTACGGGAATACGGTAGGATTTGTCGCCTCGGCTTATGTGAAAACCATCCCGAAAGGTTCGGCAGACGGCCCGTCTTGGGTTGAAGGTTCTTATGATTCGAATTCATATTATACGTACTATCCAACATCGATTCGGTCACAGGCGAACGAGTCGAGTAGCACGGTCGGCTCGACACTTCGGGGAGAACTCTTGAACGTAATCGGGGAGACATCGACCCACTATCGTCTCGCATCAGGATTCGTCGCAAAATCAGCCGTCGCTGAAATCAAAGGGCAAAGTGCCCAAGCTACTAGGCTTTCGACCATCGATGTGGCAAAACGCTTCGTCGGCACACCGTACGTATGGGCATCATCAAGCCCGGCAAATGGTGGATTCGATTGCTCAGGACTCATCTATTATGTATTCAATCAATCCGGCGTCAGCATCCCACGGACAAACGTGGCTAATTATTGGGGTGGTGCTTATTTCGGACCTCAATTGCCCAAGTCATTCGTCCCGCAAGCCGGTGACCTCGTCTTCTTCGAAAACACATATACCGCCGGGCCATCGCACATGGGTATCATGATCAATTCCGATACGTTCATCCATGCCGGTTCATCTGGATTAGGATACAACCAAATCAGTAAAGAACCGTATTGGCAGTCACGCTTAATCGGTTATAAGCGACCGTGACTTTGGTCACGCCAAAAAACCCGACAAAAGTCGGGTTTTTCTTTCGTATTGCAGGATTTTTATCGCTTGACCCGAATTCGGAAGTATGATGAAGGAAAAAAGGAGGTGCCGGATGGGCCAACCCCGTTTTGCAAAAATTCCATACCGTACCTACACGATGGCGCTCGCGATTGCTTGTCTCATCGGTGTCCTGTTGTTTGGACTTGGCACGAGTT
Organism: Exiguobacterium sp. s123; assembly: GCF_018617075.1. GTDB lineage: Bacteria > Bacillota > Bacilli > Exiguobacteriales > Exiguobacteriaceae > Exiguobacterium > Exiguobacterium profundum. Next base: position 186,583 of record NZ_JACSJL010000004.1, read on the forward strand.
TTTATTGGCATGAAAAACAAGAAGCCATCGACCAGACGATTACGAATTTGAATCAAGCGGCAAACCTAGCTGGTGTCGAAGCATACGTCTCTCTTTTCGAAGCGGCGACCCGGTATGAGGAGCAGTCGAATCCGACGACATCCTTCCTCTCCACACCGTACAAAGAACGGGCACTCCAATACAATGAGCGTTTATTGAACGACTTTGAGGACGGTGTGAACGAACGGGAACGGGAGACGCTCCAGACGTTCTCAAATGAGTTGAATCAAATTCTCGAGGCTGAACAATTCGAGGCGGTCCCAACCGATGTCATCAGTTCCATCAATCGACGCTGGCTATATCAAGCACTCGAGCAAACGAATCAATCGAATGCGGCATACGAACTGACTGATGCCATCATGCGAATGCAATCGATTCTTATGCGGAATCGTGAAGCCCTCTTCCGTAACCCGATTGATGCGGGTCAACTCACAAACACCGTGGATCTGATTGTCGGCGAAGCAAAACTTGTTCAAACCATCATTGAATCGAATGAGACACTGCAGTCGAAAGCGGTCATCGACGTGGCGGAAAGCGGACAGTCCTTTGCGAATATGGCGAATCGCGAGGCGTCTCTAGAAGCTCGTTACGTCAATTCAACGAATGTCTACGAGGACGCCTATGGTGCCCTTCGTTCCATCCGTTCGAGTTCTGAGACGATGCTTCAAGAAGAAAGTAAGCATTATCAAGTCTTAGCCACCACTTCATTCGTGGTGACGTTGCTGTTATCGCTCGGACTCCTATTTCTGCTCTACTATACACGCAATCGCTACAATCACGATTTGGCGCATCTCAAAGCACGCGCACTCGCCATCGACCCTAGCCTAGAACCTGTCGAAGCGATGTTTCCGAAAACACATGATTTCCGAGGGATCGAGGACGAGTTACGCGAGATTGCCACGAGTGTCCATTCGACCGTTCACGAACTAGAGAATCGTTCACAAGACCTCGTGCGTTACCATGAGCGCTGGTCGTCTCTCTTCTCTGAGACGGGACTCGCCATCGCCCTCATGGATGACTCGTATAACCTGATTGAGCGCAACGAGATGTTCCGGCAGTTTTTCGGTGATCGGAACTTATATGAGATCAACCAATTGTTCACCGAGACGGGTCGCCGCTTGTTCGAGCAAGCGCTCGAAGGTGTGACTGAACATGGGACGAGTGCGCAGTTCATCATTCATCTGAAAGGGGAACATCTCCGTTATCTGAATGTGAAACTGACGCCGCTCAAGCGTGAGGAAAAGTTGACGTATTACCTCATCGTCGAAGATGAGACGGACCGGGTCGAACGGGAACGGAAGGTCGACCGTCTCGTCCGTTTCGACTTGGCGACCAACCTCTATAATGAATATGGCTTTGTTCGCAAGTGGGAAAAGCAAGAGATTGACGGTGCATTTATCCTTATCCGGATTCATGACTATCATCATCTCGTTGATTGGTACGACCCTGCGTATGCTGATTTGCTCATGATTGAGTTTGCGCGAGCCGTCGAGTCCCGTCTTTCGAAATATGCCCAACATCTCTTCGGTCGATACCGAGACGACACGTTCATGCTGTATGTTAAAGGCTTCTCGTACGAGGATGAGCACGAGCTGTTGGAGCTCTTCCCGACTGAAGTGACAATCAACCATAAACGCCAAAACGTACATATTCAAATCGGGGCGACCGAAACGGAAGGGGCATACAACGACTGTCTGTTCAAGGCGATGAAGGCGTTACAGCACGCCAAAGAGACACGTACCCCTTCGGTTTGGTATGACTCGGAAATTTTAGCCCAGATGCAACTCGCCGCACTGATTGAACAAGCGCTCCCGGATGCCATCCGAAAAGGAGAATTGACGGTCGCGTATCAACCGCAAGTCGAATTGAAAACAGGTCGCGTCGTTGGCGCGGAAGTGCTCGCTCGCTGGACACATCCTGACATCGGAGTCATCCCACCGAACGAGTTCATTCGCATCGCGGAACGTTCCGATCAAATCTTATGGCTCTCACACAATATTCTCGATCAGACGATTGCCCAGCTCGTCGCATGGCAAGGGACTTCATTTGAAGACATCTCCTTGTCGTTCAACTTGTCGGCCCATTCGGTCGACCCTTCCATCGTGGCGAAGCTTCGGGATTCGATTGAGGTATACCCGTGGCTACCTGACCGATTGAAGATTGAATTGACCGAGTCCTCTGACATCATGTCGTATGCGAGTGAACTCGAACGATTAGAAGATATCGCTGACCTCGGCTATTGCCTATCAATCGACGACTTCGGGACCGGATACGCCTCATTCGAAGCGATTTGGCACCTACCGATTCAAGAAGTGAAAATTGACCGGATGTATGTGAGTGGAAAGGCGAAAGAAAGTACGTCCTTCTTACGTGCCGTCTCTCGCTTTGCGAACGAGCAACAACTAACCGCTCTCGCAGAAGGGATTGAGACCGAAAGCGACCTGTCACGCATGCTTCGTGAAGGGGTCGAACTCGGACAGGGCTTCTACTTCTCACCCGCCCTGGACGCAGCCTCATTCGAATCATGGGTCAACACAAAGGGACACTCGCTTTGAGTGTCCCAGCTTGTTGACTAACATGAATCTTATCGCTCGCCTGTCCGGCGCCCACGCTTTCCTCAGGCAATCCCGGAGCCGCATCGCGACCTAGGTCGCTGCTGGGTCTCCGTCGGATTGCTTTCCTGTAGGAGTCGGGGCGCCGTCGGGCAAGCAACGAAAACGGTCGTCATCTGGCGGCCGTTTGTCTTTTTCTGAGACCACGACGGCCGAAGAAAAAGCTCGATACTTACTTCGAATCGATGTATCAGGGGAAAGGGAAGGTAAACGCCGAGCCCGCCCGTCATCAATCCCGAGATCATCCGTCTCTTCCCGCCGTTCAACATCCGTTCTGTTCGTCAGACCGTGAAGGATGGATCGTGTCGACTTGTTGATCATCAGATCCGCCCCTCTGTGTTCTTCTCACACCATTATATGGGATGAAGGACAAAAAGTGACCAAGAACGGGCAGGCGAGACTCCTGAGGGAATAGCAAGCAAAGGGAGACCCAGCAGTGACGCAGTCGCGATGCGGCTCCCTGCTTGCCCCTAGGAAAGCGAGCCGTGTCCGGGTTGGGCATATAAAAGACATTAGACCTATACTTTGTCTACAGTCTGGGACACTCGCATTGAGTGGCCCTTTTTTCAGCGTGAACGAATGTCCTCATATAACTGTCTCGTTTCTTTAACCGAAGACTGATTGAGATAGATTGTTTTGTCTGACCAATCGAGTCGGATCACCGGCTCGACATCACGGTCGATAAAGAGGAGCACATCCTCCCCTGCTTCCGTCCGAAAATGTCCGGTCAGACGTGTTCCCGTATCTGCTCCGTTCGTTCGACGCGCGATATCCGGCAATGTCGTCCATGTCACGTCTTCCACTTCATCAAACGGGACCTCACGACCATAACTGCCTTCAATCACGATTGCTTCATCCGTCACGATCACTTCAGTCGGTTGACTGAACCAAAATAGGAGCGCCGGCACACCGACGAGTAAGACGACAGAGACGATGATGATCGGAATGAGACGTTTTTTCCCATCTGGCCTCAAGCGCCCCGCTCCATCGTAGATGTTACCGTCATAGCGCTGCATCCGCCAAAGGATCCCGACAATGAATACCATCAGGGCGAGAAAGAACGGTTCGAGTGGAACGTTCCAACCAGACAGTTCGATGAGCGCAATGATGAGAAAAAGTGCACTAATCCCGTAACACATCCAGGCAATCAGTCGCGCCACTTTTTTGATGTCGACCCGCTCCTGTTTCTCTTTCGACATTGTATTGTATCCAGAGATCAAGTGATACCAACCGAGCCTGTCAACCGCGAAGCCTAACGCGATGACGATTCCTGCTGCTAGAATGAGAATCCACATATGCCTCGCCTCCTCTCCTTTCTATACGTCATGACTGCTACAAAAGATTCACGTCTCGCAAAAACAGGACCGCCTATATGAGCGGTCCTGAACAGTTTTAGTTTGAAGTCGGTGTGTTCGACGGACGTTGCATCCGTCCGATTCCTTCGTATGACACATCGCCCGGATCGCGTGCGAACTTCCATGCGTTTCGTGCATCGATCAATCGACGCTGGCGCATGCCGTTGAAAGCATCCGGTGCCAAGTTCACAATCTCATCCCATTCTGTGACGAGAATGGCATAATCGGCTCCCTTCAGCGCCTCTTCAACCGTCGTCGCTTGTGGATAGTCCCACGTCGCAATCGGATCATACCCGATGACGTCTACGTTACGGGCCACCATGTGGTGAGCGAGTAGAATTGATGGGGCATCTCGCATATCGTCTGTTCCTGGTTTGAATGCCAAACCAAGGATAGCCACGCGCATGTTCGGTTCAACGTTCAATTTTGAGAGCACGTACTCGATTTGCGTCTCATTCACTTTCGTCGCCGCCCGGATGACACGTAGATCGATCTCGTTTTCACTCGCGACGTGTAGGAGTGCGTTCATGTCTTTCGGGAAGCACGAACCTCCGTACCCGATGCCCGCGTTCAAGAACGAACGCCCAATTCGCGGATCGAGTCCCATCCCGTCCGCAATCGTCGAAATGTCAGCGCCAGCTTGATCGGCTAGACGCGACAAGTCGTTCATGAAGCTAATTTTCGTGGCCAAAAAGGCGTTCGAGGCGTATTTGATGAGTTCTGCATTGATCGGTGTCGTACAGATGAGCGGAACGCCAAGGCGTCCGTAGATTCCTGCCAAGTCTTCTGCAACTTCGAGATTTACACACCCGATGACGACACGGTGTGGTTTCATGACATCTGCGAGCGCGCGTCCTTCTTGTAAAAATTCCGGTACGATCGCAAACGTATGAGAGGGATACATGATGTTCAGTAAGTCTGTCGTGCCGGGCGGGACCGAGCTACGAATGACGATTTTATGCTTCGTGTTTAGTTCCGACAAGACTGCTTCGATATAAGATAAGTCACAGCTTCCATCCGACTTGCTCGGTGTCCCGACCGCAAGAATCAAATAGTCGACCTGCTCCGTATCCGCGATTCGGCTTGTCAGGGTGATCTGGTCGGCGTGCTCTTGCAACACCTCTGCCATGCCTGGTTCATGGAATGGCGGGTGTCCACTCATGAGAAGACGTAGCTTCTCTTCGTCCGCTTCAACCCCGATGACGTGATGACCGGCTTTTGCCAAACCACAAAGTGTAGCCAATCCAACGTATCCTAAACCAATAATTCCAAATTTCACATCAGTTCCTCCTTCAATCATCTTTTATAAGCGTACCGAAACACGCCGAAGAAGTGAAGCTTCTAACACTCTCTCGATGTTCTTTGCTATAATGAGTCAAAATGATGGGTGAAAGGACAAACCGCATGGGCTTAATCGCTTTCTTCTTAGTGACATTATTCGTTTATTTTTGGCTTCCGGTCCGGGGGGGACTGAAAACCTTTTTGCTAGTCTTGATCATGGTGAGCGGATGGCTCTCCATTTTTGAACTCGTCTCGATTCTCGAAGCCCGTCCATGGGTCATCGCGCCAATCCTGATCATCGTTGGATCGATGATTTGGAAAGTACAACGCGACCGGAAACGAGAGCTCAAGAAAAGTGTTTGACCTCGGTCAGGCGCTTTTTCTTTTTGTCGTATTCGATAAAGCTTATCAGTTTCCTGCATTCATCAAAAAATCCTCGTACGATGGACGAGGATCAGCTTCGGTTTGTATTTAACTTTCTTATTCTAAAATACGAGAGAGATGCGTTTCATAATACACTCTCCATGACGAGCACATCATCGATTCGGTCGAGCTCGCTGAAGCCGTGTCGCATGTAGAAGGCAATCGCCCGTTCGTTCGTTGTCTCGACGTGCAAGTGAATTTTCCTTTTGTTCGTCTCGATTGCTTCTTCGCATAACGCTTCCAATAAGGCGTGCCCACTACCGGACGGCGCTTTCGGCAACACGCAAATATGGCTGATGAAGACGATGTCCGTATCCATGTATGCTGCGATTAGCCCGACGAGACACCCGTCATTCCAAATTTCATATGACGTCGCCCGTTCGTAGAGCTTCAAAGCGTATGGCTCTAGCGCCACCCGCTCCGACAGCTTGGTCGGGAACAGGTGATCACACGCCTCAAGATGCGCCACATAGTCAGAGACCGTCCCTTGATCGCGAGTCATCATACGTCCTCCAAAATTGCGACACCAAATCCATGTCGCCCAAACTCGTTCCCGTTATAGAGAAGATAGTGCCGACCTCCCCACTCGAAGACATGCGGATAACACTCCATGTCCGCGTCCCACCCGTCGGAACTTCGCTCGAATCCGAGCGCCGCATCATCCCGCGTCCAGTCCAACAGATTTTCCGAATAGGCGTAACCTAATCGATATCCGCGAAACGGGTCGGTTCGAAAGCCGAAGGTGTCCCGAAAACAGAAAATCATATGGTAACGTCCGTCCGCTTCGAACACGGTCGGAAGCGCTTGACTCTCGTCCGCGATCACATCCGAAACGATTCTTCCGTGACGCTTGAACGTCTGTCCATCTTCTGATGTGGCGAGCGCAATCTTATACGTTCGTTCCTGGACGCCATCCGGCCCCTCTTTCCATGTCGTCCCGTAAATGTAATACATATAGTATTGTTCCCGTGTGACGACAAAAGGGTCGCCGACGAGAAACGGTTCCTCGATGCTCGCCGATAATACGGGCCCGTCTCCGAGTCGTTCGAACGTCTCTCCCTCGTCCCGACTGACAGAGAGGCCAATCCCCGTTTCGACAGCTACCGAGTCACGACGGCTCCAGCCACTCGTATAGCCATAAAGCCCATCACGCGTCCGCGTGACGTGAAATGGGAAGATCCCGTGTTCGTCGAACGTCCCCCGTTTTCCAAGGGGGATGATCTCATCTGTGGACACGTCGATGATGTTGAAATCACGTGTCATATCCACGTATCGGACGTGGCTCTTGAACATGTCACCGTCCGGTTCGCGGGTCGAGAAATAGATGCGCACAAAATCCTCGAAGACGAGCGCCTGAGGGGATTGGGCGAACGAGGAGTACTCCCCGAAAAATCCGTACGGCGCCGGGTCGAAGATGTGTCCGAGTTTCTTCCACTTCATCTCGCTCCCTCCTTGCGCTCCGCGATGCCGAATCCTTCTCGTCCGACTTCATTCCCCAAGTAAAGTAAATATCGTTTCCCGTTCAACGTGAACGTATGGGGGTAGGCGACCATCTCGTCATCGAATCCTGATTCTGTCCGCGAGAACTTCATCACGTCATCGTCACGCGTCCAATGGAGGAAGTCCGGAGAAGAGGCATATCCGATTCGATACGTCCGCTCGGGATTTTTCCGATAATCGGTCGCGTCGCGGTAACAGAAAAACATATGATAGCGTCCATCCTCATAAAAGACGTCTGGACTAGCCTGCGCCTCATTCGGAAGTACGCTTTCAATCAAATCGCGTCCCGCTTTCACCCACGTGACCCCGTCCTTCGACGTGGCCAGCCGAATCTTATACACCGGTTCCGGACGTTCGCCATCCATGATCCACTCTCGTCCGGCGATATAGAACAACACCCACGTGTCCTGAAAACGCCGAATCTTCGGTCCGCTCAAGATGAAGGGTTCGTCGAGCGTATACGATAGGATCGGTCCTGGACCGACGCGCTCGAACGTACGTCCGCCGTCTCGACTGATGGCTTTTCCGATATTCACATTAAATGGAACGGACACCGTACGCGTCCAGCCCCCGTAATAGGCATGTACCTCATCCCCGACCTCAATCGCCGAAAACGGATAGACACCAAACTCGTCGAACGTCCCACGTGCACCGAGCTCCAATATCGGTCGTTCACTCACCCGAAGAATCGAGAAATCTTCTTTTGCGACATCCACATACCCGCTGTGACTGACGTATCGTCCATCAATCGGCTTCGGTCGACAGCTGAAGTAGATCCGCAAATAGGTATCGCGTTCCAACACACAAGGTCCTTGTGCGAACGCATCCATCCAGTCGAGTGATGCGTCTCGCTGAGGGCTGAAGAATAGACGTCGATTGGTCCATTCAAATGATGTGTTCAACGTGTTCATCCCCTTTCCTCTAATCGTTGCGTCCTCTATCTCGTCCGATTAGACGAGCGTATAGGCGTGGAGCAATTCACGCACTTTCGTCTTCGAATTGAACATCAAGACATCGATAATGGACAAGTTGGGCGTGAACGGATGACCAAATTGAGCATATTCCACCGCATCCATCTGGATAAAATCAAGCGGCACCCCGGATTCCGCAAACCGCTGTTTGTCATAAAGTTCCTGCCCGCCGATCGCATTGATATAATGCGAGGTACGCAAGTGATGACAAATCTCGAGCACCAGTTGTTCACACTTCAGCGACTTGTCGTAGTCGAGCGAGGAGGCGACCAATAACTCCGTATCCATCTCGAGATAGTCACGCACTTCCGTCAATAACGTTTCTAGATAAGTGGCGACATTGCGTTCCTCATTTTGAATGATTCGTTCCACCATCGGCATGACGTCGGCATAACTTGGTGCGCGTTGATATGCATGGTGTAATAAGCGCAGTTGATAGCTCTCATGAACTGGATCGAGAATCCGCTCATGCTCACGAATCGTACGATGTTGTGTCATATGATCGATTTTCAGATGGATCGGTTTGATATGTCCCTCGACCAAAATGCGGTTTCGATGAATCCATCCTCGTTTCGCAAATTGCACATGGTCCAAGATGACGAACTGGTCCACCGCGTTCATCAATTGAATATAACCGAGGTATGGGAAGTAGTAAGGCTGCATGATCCCTAATTTCATTTGAGCCGCCTCCCTTAGCCCAGCTGGAACGAGCGCATGCGAATCAACCACTCCATCAAGTGCGGATGTCGTACCATCAAGTAGGGACGTAGCCGCTCTCTCCCGACGAAACGCTCCACATATCGATCATACCGGGGTGACTTCAGCGCTTGAAAATCTCGTCGGAGCCGATGCAAGCCGACTTCGAACGATAAGCGAGAGATTTCGATTTCTTGATGAAATCTGCCATCCGTATAGGAATCGAACGCATCCATCATTCGGATGAATGCCTCCATCCGCTCAATATCGCGCTCCCTGTTTCGTTGACGCCACTTGGTGGTGACCGACCCGGACACACCGAATCGATATACGCTCATCACCTCAGGCATGTAGTAGGCGTAACCTTGGCTTGCGACGTGCAGTTTGAGCGCGCCGTCGAAGGCGGGCGTATCGCCGATCCAATCTAACAGATCGTCTGTCAGTCCATTCCGGTACAGCATGGACATCGTCGGAATGAAGCCGAGTAGCTGTAACTCCCCGGCATGATAGGTCCGCGGCTCCGTCGAGGCATACTTTCTGTTTTCAGGCATCCACGGGATGACGCGCCATCCGGTATGGAGTGTGTCGTCCGTTTCGACATACGCATCATGAAAACAGAGCGTACAGTCCGGATGGGCTTCCATATAGTCGACTTGTTTCTGCAACTTGTGTGGGTCGGTCCAGTAGTCGTCCCCGTCACAAAGGGCGATGTACTTGCCACGCGCCCTCTCTTCGTTTAACAGATTCACCATGACCCCTTGAGAATATTGGTTTTCCGTTTGATAGATGACCCGAATCCGGTCCGGATGCTGTTCTTCATATTCGCGCAAGATGTCCGCCGTCCGATCCGTTGAGGCATCCTCATGAATCAGGATCTCGAAATCAAAATCCGTTTCCTGCATCAAGAATCCTTCAATCGTTTTGGCGATGTACGGTTCGTGGTTATACGTGATGCAGTCGATGCTGACCATCACCATGTCGATCCCCTCCTTTCCCCGGGATGATAGAACGACTCAGACTTAGGAAGAATAGATGTCTTGATAATAAGTTTTATACGCTCCCGAGACGATGCGCTCGACCCATTCCGGATGTGACCGGTACCATTCGATTGTCTCTTCGATTCCTTGTTCAAAACTGTAGCGTGGCACCCACCCGAGTTCGTCTTGCATTTTCTTCGCGTCAATGGCATAACGACGGTCATGGCCAGGGCGATCCGTCACGAATTGGATGCGGTCATCAGGTAAGTCAAACGCTCGTAAAATCGTTCGGACGAGCTCCAGGTTCGTCTTCTCGTTATGTCCGCCGATGTTATAAACTTCTCCGACCTGCCCCTTTTGTCGAACGAGATCGATGGCTTCACAGTGGTCTTTCACATGTAACCAATCCCGGATATGTCCTCCGTCCCCATATACTGGGAGTAGTTGATCGGTCATACAATGGTGCACCATGAGCGGAATCAGTTTCTCGGGGAATTGATACGGACCGTAATTGTTGCTGCAACGGGTGATCTTGATCGGTAAGCCGTACGTCTCATGATAGGAACGAACGAGCAAATCAGACCCGGCCTTCGAGGCGGAATAAGGACTGTTCGGGGCGAGGGGGGTCTCTTCAGTAAAGAATCCCGTCTCCCCGAGCGACCCGTATACCTCATCCGTCGAGACATGGACGAAACAGACGTCATCTCGGTATTCTCGACTGTTTTTATCGTCCGGATCCCGTTTCCAATGCCGCATGGCCGCGTCGAGCAACACTTGTGTACCCAGGATATTCGTCGAGAGGAACAACTCCGGCTCAAGGATACTTCGGTCGACATGCGATTCCGCCGCAAAATGCACGACTTCGTCAATCTCAAAGAGAGAGAACAGTTCGTCAATCGCCGGACGGTTGCGGATGTCTACTTTCCGAAACACGTAGAGCGGGTCGTGCTCGAACGCTTGGACGTTCTCTAAATTGCCGGCATAGGTCAACGCGTCGACGTTAAGGATGCGTGACGTTGGATGTTTGTCCCGAAAGTGTTTTATGAAATTTGAACCGATGAACCCGGCTCCGCCAGTCACTAGGATTGTATGCATGGGTCTGTTCTCCCTCCTCTAGAAGCGATATCAAATACTGTCCGTAATCGGTCATCTTGAGCGTCTGACCGATGTCGACCAATTGCTCTCGTGTGATGAACCCACGACGCCATGCAATCTCCTCCAGACATGCGATGTAATAACCTTGCCGTTCCTGTACTGTCTGTACGAAAATGGAAGCTTTAATCATCCCTTCAGGTGTCCCGGTATCGAGCCATGCCATCCCGCGACCGAACAAGACGACGTTCAACTCGCCTCGTTCCAAATACATTTGATTGATCGACGTGATCTCGAGCTCGCCGCGTGGCGACGGCTTCACTTGTTTCGCAAACTCGACGACTTGATTGTCATAAAAGTAAAGCCCCGGTACCGCATAATTGGATTTCGGGACCGCCGGCTTCTCTTCGATGGACAAGACGCGTCGATCCGCATCGAACTCGACGACACCGAATGCCCGTGGGTCCTTGACCGGATATCCGAACACCGTCGCGCCTGACTGTCGCTCTTTCGCATCCTGTAAAAAGCGCGTCAAGTTCGGCCCATAGAAGACGTTATCCCCTAAGATGAGGCAAACGGAGTCGTCCCCGATGAACGATTCTCCTAGAATGAAGGCATCCGCGAGACCGACCGGACGCTCTTGTACTTGGTACGTAATCGAGATTCCAAGTTGATGCCCGTCACCGAACAGTCGCTCATACCCGGAGATGTCTTTCGGGGTCGAGATCAATAAAATCTCCTTGATGCCGGCGAGCATCAGCACCGACATCGGATAATAGATGAGGGGCTTGTCATAGATCGGCAACAGCTGTTTCGAGACTGCTTTCGTCATCGGGTAGAGACGCGTCCCGTTCCCACCCGCTAGAATGATTCCTTTCATCGTTCATTCCCTCCTTCAAGGATTACGTCACAAATGCGGTCGATCATCTCCATTGTCATGTCCGGATAGAGCGGTAACGTGATCACCCGATCCGAGACGTACGTGGCGTTCGGTACGGATGCGTCGAATGCGTAGCAGGAAAAATCGGTCACGAGTGGATAAAAGTACTTCCGGGCGAGAATCCCATGCTGCGCTAAGGATGCCATCATGTCATCGCGTGCCGCTCTCCCTTTCTTGACGAGAACTGGATAGTACGCATAGTTGGACTCCGTCCGTTCATCCCGAAGGTTCAAGCGTAGAAATGAAGCGTCCGCTAAACGGGTGTCGTATCGCTCGACCAAACGTTTTCGCTTTTCAATGTCGGCATCGATCCGTGGGAGGTTGCACCGTCCCATCGCCGCCTGAAACTCGTTCATCTTGGCGTTGCCCCCGACCGATTCGACGGATTCTGGTCCGGTAATCCCAAAGTTGACGGCTTGATGAATCGCTTCGACGTAACGGGCATCCCGGAACGTGAGCGCACCACCCTCAATCGTGTGAAACACTTTTGTCGCATGAAAGCTGAACATCGTCAGGTCGCCGAACGTCGAGACGTCGCGCCCGTCTTGCCGGACACCGAACGCGTGCGCCGCATCGTAGAGGACATGAAGTCCATGGCGTTTTGCGAGTTGTTCGATCGCCTCCACGTCACATACGTTCCCATACACATGAACAGGTAGGATAGCCGTCGTCCATTCCGTGATCAACGCCTCGATTTTGTTGACGTCAATCGTGTAGTTTATCGGGTTGATGTCACAAAAGACAGGAGTGATCTGTTTTCGGATGAGCGCATGCGTCGTCGAGGCGAACGTGAATGGTGTCGTGATGACCTCACCCGTTAACCCGAGCACATCAATCGCCGTCTCGAGGGCCAGGTGACCGTTCGTCAATAAGGAGACGTGCGGGACGTTTAGACGCTGCTCTAACTCTTCTTCTAACGCTCGCACATGCTCGCCACGGTTGCTCAAGTGACGCGATTCCCAAAGGGGACGAATCATCTCGACATACGTATCAAAGTCCGGCATACTCGGTCGCGTGACGGGAATGACGGCATCTGTTTCTATATTTGAACCACTCATGGTGAAATCACCCCTTTTCCTTTCGTTCAAGCGAATGCCCGATTTCGTATTTTAATCAGCCACTCCGTTAAATGTGGCTGCTTGATCATCAAGTAAGGTCGGATTCGATCGATTCCGACGAATCGATCGAGATACGCGTCATATCGAGTAGAACGTAACGCATCATACTCCCCCTTCAATCGGTGGAGCCCCACTTCAAAGGAAATCCGGGACAACTCCAGCTCCTGATGGTATTTCCCATCGGTATAGGCATCAAATAAGTTGATGAAACGAATGAACTCCTCATGTCGCTTCACGTCACGTTCGACATTCCCCTCGTTCCAAATGGTCGTCGCCGACCCTTCGACTTCGTAGCGATAGACACTCATCACTTCCGGCATGTAGTAGGCGTATCCCCTGCTCGTGATATACAAGCGAATCGATGCATCTCGCGCCGGCGTCTCTTCGAGCCATCGCGGGGCGTCACGGAAATCGTTCACATACAACATGGACATCGTCGGAACGAACCCGAGTAACTGTAATTCTCCGGCATCATACGTCCGGGGCACGGATGAAGCGAGCTTTCGATTTTCCGGCATCCATGGAATGACGTGCCAATTCGTGTGGAGCTTCCCACCTGTCTCGACGTACGCATCGTGGAAACAAAGCGTACAGTCCGGATGGGCTTCCATATAGTCGACTTGTTTTTGCAATTTGTACGGGTCGGTCCAGTAATCATCGCCCTCACAAACCGCGATATATTTGCCGCGTGCCCGCTCCTCGTTCAACCGACCGATGAACACGCCTTTTGAATAGTGATTCTCCGTCTGATAGATGACGTTGAATTTTTCAGGATATTTCTGAACGTATTCCCGGATGATGTCTGCCGTCCGATCCGTCGAGGCGTCATCATGGATCAGAATCTCGACCTCGAAGTTCGTGCGCTGTGACAAAAAGCCTTCAATCGCCTGAGCGATGTACTTCTCGTGATTGTATGTGATGCAGTTGATGCTCACCATGACCATGATGAATCCCTCCTTTATGAGACTTCCGCGTCTTGTGCGACAGTGGCTCGATAGGTGTCCGGTTGACTCGCGTCGAACGGCTCGTTCACCCACATCACCGTCACTAAATCTTTCACGCCCGTGTTTTCGATATGATGGACGTAACCTGGCGGAATCTCGATGACTTCAAGCTGTTCTTCACTAACATGGAACGAGATGATTTGATCTTGGTCCATCAACCGGAGCCGAATCACGCCTTCACCGCTGACGACGATGAATTGTTCATGTTTCGACTCATGCCAGTGCTCCCCTTTTGTGATTCCGGGTTTGGCCACGTTGACGGAGACTTGACCACGGTCAGGCGTCTTGAACAGTTCTGTGAACGATCCCCTCACGTCTTGATGCATCAAGAGAGGCGTGACCATCCGTTCTTTCGGCAAGTAACTTAAGTACGTGCTGTACAGCTTTTTCGTAAAAGGATCCGATACATCCGGTACCCCTCTAGCCATTCGGACCGCTTCGAACGATTCAATCATTCGGGCAAGGTCGAATAATGTGATCTGGTGTGTCGGGACGTCTGAATCAGTGCTTTCTGTTTTATGCAGCGCCCCTACAAACGAGGCGACGACGTCATCGACATGGGCGAGCGTCAACACATGATTGGGATGCGTGACCGTGACGTCCTCTCCTCGTGCAATCTGATAACAAAACGTCGTAACCGCACTGTTATAGAATGGTCTCCCCCATTTGCCGAACAGGTTCGGGAGCCGATATATGTGAACCGGTGCCCCGCTCCGTTGACCGTACAGCCGCAAAATGTCCTCCGCTTCTCGTTTACTGTTTCCGTAAGGATTGTCTTGAGTCGCTTGAATCGACGAGGCAAAAAAGACGGGGACCGGATTATAGGACAGCAATTCGGTGGCGATCGCCTCGGTCAAGTCGACGTTTCCCGTCGTGAATTCTTCGACTCGTTCGGGACGGTTCACTCCGGCCACATGATAGACGGCGTCCGCTCGACGCAGATAGCTGCTTCGTTCCATGAATGAGGTCGAACGGGTGATCGGGAGGACGAGATGCCCAGCCCGCTCCAAGGCGTGAACGAGGTGTCTGCCTAAAAAACCGTTCGCACCGGTGACGACGATGTCCATGATTCTCCCTCCGTTTCTTCGGTTGACTTGATGTGTAAGGTCAGCCATCGCCCGGGATGTTCGACGAGTCGAAGCATCGTCTCGACGTCTTCAAACTCCAGAATCAAACTACCGAGCGCTTGATTTGCCCCTTCGAAGCGAGGGACCACATCTCCGACGTTGTAATAGATGTTCGCTTGTCGAATCGTATATGCGTCCTCATCGAAATGGACACCCATGAACTGCCCCGTTTCTTGACTGCTGACGATGAAATAAGCGGACGGTACGGTGACCGGTTTCATCTCGAGCGTCACCGGCATCCCGAGTGCGACATCAATCGTCGCCTGAACCAAGTCGACGCCTGTCGCTTGTTCGATGATTTGTGGGATGTAATTCCCTCCGTTCCGTGGACCAATATCCATCAGATAGACGTCTTCTCCTTTGACGAAGACGTCGAAGTTGAACGCTCCTTGCTTGAAGCCGACTTCAGTCAACATACGTTGCAACGTCTGATGGACTCGCTCAAGCACGTGAGGCGGATGCACACTCGGAAAACTCGCACTGATCGGGGCGAACGGGTTGACTCCGTTCACGTTAAAGTGTCCGTTTCCGAAACAGCGAAACACTAACTCCCCGTTGACGACAAATCCATCACCTGCTAATTGATAGCCGTCTCGCGTAATGAACTCCTCCACGACCACTTCCTGATTGAATGACATCGTAAATGCCACTCGGAGATGGTGGCGAAGCTGCGCAATCCCCTTCCCACGACTCCATTTGTTGACCCCTTTACTCCCGGAGGCGTCGGCCGGTTTGATGATGTAATCACCTGTTCGCTCCCGTAACGTCTCGACCGCCGTTTCCACGTCGGTGAACGCAAAGGTTTTCGGGACGGCAAATCCATGTCGCTGTAGGAATGTCCGAAACTTCGCTTTATTCGTCAACGTTTCGACCGTTTCAAGTGAGTTCGTCACTAACCCGAGCGCTTCTCCAACATAGGCGGCCGTTCGCGCCGCCGGGTCGGACGCATAGGCGACAATCCCATCGATGCCTTCTTCTCTCGCGATGGCGAGGACTGCCTCCCGATCAAGGGTGCTCGTACAGTAATAGCGATCGGCCACGAGGCGACCTGGATTATCCGGTAGATAGTCACAGAGGACGGTGGATATCCCTTGTTGTTTCGCTTTTTGGATGATGGGAACTTGATGCATCGCTCCCCCGAGCAACAGCAGCTTCAGCATGGTGAGAATCTCCTTTGCGATAAAGTGGTTGGAGTAAATCGACATAGACGGCAGCCGTGTTGGCGTTCAATCTTGGCGTCACGAGTTCTTTCGATTGCTGTCCGTGGGTTGTCAATCGTTCGGGATGGTCGAGATAGTGTTTCAGTTCGGTCACGAGCGATGCCACGGTCGGTTCGCACTTGTAACAATTGATTCCTTCGTGAAGATGACGCGCGACGTTGTTGACGTCATGGCTGACGACGATTCCCATCCCCGACGCGCAGGCTTCAATGATGCTGATGTTCCCATTCGAATAAGTCGCCGGTAACACGAGAATATCTGAACTCCGGTAAACGAGATTCAATCCGTCCCACGACTCGATTTCGTCAAGGAACGTGACATCCTTCAACTGCTCGTCTTCGATATATCGTCGACATGCATCCGCGAGGTGTCCGTCGCGATTGAGCGACATGGAAAGATTCGGATATTCTTCTTTCAAGATTCGATACGCTTCTAAGGCGACGAGCGGTTGATAACGTTCAACTAAGCGATTGGCAAACAACAGATGAATCGAGTCGTTTGGTCCTTTCTGACGTAACGGGTGCGACATGTGCGTCTCGATATCGATCGGATAGGGTGCCGAGACGACTTGTTCGGAAGGAAAGCCGAGTTCCTTGATAAATTGATCACGTGCGACGTTCCCCATTCCAAAAATCAAATCGGTCCGCTTGAACAATCGATGAATCCGCGTCGTCTTGTGCAAGCCGTTCTCTCTTGTCAATAACGTCGATTCGCCGCTCGTCTCGCCCCGTACGTTTCGAATCGGTTCACTCATGACGACGACGCGCACCCCGAACAGTTTGACGATTTGTAAGAGCAGGGCATGGAACGGGGTGAAGCCGGCTAGTAGCAAGATATGCGGTCGAAATCGGATGAGTTGGAGAAAGACGTCGAACGAGAGATAGTTCGTCTTTTTCGAGAAATACGATCCTCTCAAGACGCGACAGCGTTTACCTAGTGGGATAATCCACCAGTCAGGTCGCTGATCGGTGATTTGTTTATAAAACCAAAACTCGGTATCAACGTGCTTTTGAAGCACGTCAGCGAATTTTACTTGATACGGGGAAGCGATGTTGGATAAGAAGACGAGTCGTTGTCTGGTCATCACGCTCACCCGATTCGTTTCGCGGAAGCGGGAATTGTCCATTTCGCGAGTTCTTCCTGGATGTAAGGTAATGTCAACAAGAGTTCCTTCACTTCCTCCACATCGAGCTGTCTCGTATTGTTCGAGTTGTACTCCCCTTGAGCCGTCAGTTCCTGGCTGCCTTCACTGAAGTACTTCTCGTAGTTCAAGTCTCGATTGTCGGCCGGGACGCGGAAGAATCCACCCATGTCTTCGGAGACGACTTTCTCTTCCCGGGTCATCAACGTCTCGAACGCTTTCTCGCCGTGGCGGGTCCCGATGACTTTGATGGGAAGATCGACCCCGAACAGTTGCTTCACCGCTTCGGCGAGTACACCAATCGTCGAGGCAGGTGATTTTTGGACCATGATGTCACCGGCATGCGCATGATGGAATGCGAAGACGACGAGCTCGACCGCATCGGCCAGGCTCATCAAGAAACGCGTCATGAGCGGATCGGTCACGGTGAGCGGTTCCCCTCTTTTAATCTGTTCCACGAATAATGGGATGACCGACCCACGCGAGGCCATCACGTTCCCGTAACGGGTCCCGCAGATGAGCGTCCGGTCTGGTCCGACCGCACGGGCCTTGGCGACGAAGACTTTTTCCATCATCGCTTTGGAGATCCCCATCGCATTGATCGGGTAGGCCGCCTTATCCGTCGAGAGACAGATGACCTTCTCCACACCCGCTTCGACGGCGGCATTCAAAACATTTTCCGTACCGAGAATATTCGTCTTCACCGCCTCGATCGGGAAAAACTCACACGAGGGAACTTGCTTCAGTGCCGCCGCATGGAAGACGTAATCGACGCCGTACATGGCATTTTTGACGCTGTTCGGGTCCCTTACATCACCAATGTAGAATTTTAACTTGTCATGATGATAGCGGTTGCGAATGTCTTCTTGTTTCTTCTCATCCCGTGAAAAGATGCGAATCTCTTTGATGTTCGTATCGAGGAATCGCTCCATCACGGCATTGCCGAACGATCCCGTCCCACCCGTGATGAGCAATGTTTTGTTGGAAAACATAAGAAGGCTCCTTTCGTAGATGTCTAGTCTCAGATGTAGGAAGAGCGGTATGTCATCATTTACCCGGTTGGTCTCACTTAAATTGGTAACTTAATGGAAACCGTTATCATTTTTTCGCAACATGCATCATCTTCTTTTCTTCAGACAACGGGCTCGGTGGGGGTGCCCCTTCCACGATTCCTTCCCGGAGCAAGACGTTCCGAACGGTCAAGGCGATACAGCGCAGGTCGAACCAAAAGCTCATCTGGCGCACGTACTCCCCGTCAAGTTTCGCCTTCACCTCAATCGGAAGCTCATCTCGACCCTTCACCTGTGCCCACCCGGTCAGCCCCGGTAGCGCTTCTGTCGCGCCCACTTGTCGACGGGCCTCGACCAAGTCATCTTGATTCCACAGTGCGGGTCTCGGTCCGACGATGGCCATCTCGCCTTTTAAAATGTTGACGAGCTGTGGCAATTCATCGAGACTCGTCTTGCGAAGAAACGCCCCGACGCGCGTGATGTGTTTCGTGGAGTCGTTAAACAGATGTGTCGGGACATCGTTCGGGGTGTCCTGATGCATCGTCCGGAACTTATACATCCAAAAGCGTGTCTCCCGTAACCCGATGCGCTTTTGTTTGAAGAAAACGGGACCCGGCGAATCGATTTTGATCAAGAGGGCGATGAGGAGCAGGAACGGTGCGAGAAGAAGGAGCGCCACTCCGCTGAGCGTCCCGTCGAAGATTCGTTTGAACGTCATATAGTCCATGGCTCACACCTCTTTCTTCTCGGTCGACACCGTGTGCTGTTTCCACACCTCTCGCATCACATAGTCCGTGTAGGACAACAAGATGCGCAGCACCTTATCAGAGACGTTCGGCATGGCGTAATCGCTCACGAGTCGCATCGAGCCATCCGTCTCTTCTAAGATTCGAAGCGCCTGCAGCACTCGCTCCCGCTTCAATCCGACCATCATCGCCGCCCCTTCCTCCATCGCCTCCGGACGTTCATGCGCTTGGCGGATATTCAATCCTTTGATTCCAAGAATCGAACTCTCTTCACTAATCGTGCCGCTGTCCGACAACACGGCCTTCGCATGGAGTTGCAGGTGGACGTAGTCACTGAAGCCGAGCGGTTTGAGGGTACGAATGTTCGGATGGAGACGCACCCCGCTCTCACGAATACGTTTTGCCGTCCGGGGGTGGGTGCTGACGATGAGTGGAAGCTGGTACGTGGTCGCGACCGCATTGAGCGTGTCGACGAGATCGAAGAAGTTCTCGTCATCACTGATGTTTTCATCGCGATGGGCCGATACGACGAAATAGGCATCTCGCTCCAAGTCGAGCTGCTCGAGCACGTCTGACCGCTCGATCTTATCCCGTTGACGGTGGAGTACCTCGTACATCGGGCTCCCCGTCTTGATGATGCGGTCCGCCGGTAACCCTTCACGAAGTAGATACTCGCGTGCGATATCGCTATAGGTCAGGTTGATGTCGGCGATATGGTCGACGATGCGACGATTCGTTTCCTCCGGGACCCGTTCGTCAAAACAACGATTCCCCGCCTCCATGTGAAAGATGGGGATGTGGTGGCGTTTTGCGGCGATGGCTGCGAGACAGCTGTTCGTGTCCCCGAGTAACAAGACCGCGTCCGGACGAACAGATGCGAGCACGGGATCGATGGTGATGAGGATATTCCCAATCGTCGCCATCGGACCATCCGCCGAGGCGTCTAACACATAATCCGGTGTCCGGAGTCCGAAGTCTTCAAAGAAAATCTCATTCAATTCATAGTCATAGTTTTGTCCCGTATGAACGAGCACATGATCGATTGCCTCGGAGGCTTCGAGACGTGCCATCACGGCGGACAATCGAATGATTTCGGGTCTGGTCCCAACAATCGTCATAACCTTGAGTCGTTTCATCTTGTTCCCTCCTAGGATGTGTGGTGAATGGATAGGATGCGTAGTTTCAATTGAGCGAACACTTGGCGGAACATGGTTTTCTCCGTCTCATCAAATGCGAGTCCCCACATGATTACGGCGTAAATACTGATGAGCACGATTCCCTTCACCCCGAAGCCGAACCAATTCGAGGACGGGAAGAAGAACTGGATCCCCCAGCCGATGAGCGTGTACAGGAGAATACCGGGCAAGAGCTTCAGATGGCACTTGCGGAAAAAGTCGAGGATGTCGAGACCGAGGACCCGATGGTAAATCACGTTCATATAGAAGACGAGTCCGACGATGTTGCCGATACAAATGGCGATGGCCGCACCGATCGGACCAAAGTGTGGAATCAACAGTGGTGAGAGTGTCATACTGATGGCGGCCACGATGAGGGCAGCGAACGCCCGATACTTCACTTTGTTCTCGGCAATGAGTGTCGTATTGCCGATGTCTTGCGTCAACGTGATCACACTCGGTGCAATCAAGAGAAGGGCGATGACGTAGGAGTCGGTGAAGTCTGGTCCGACCCATAGGTGCATGAACTCGCGACCGAGGATGAAAAACGAGGCGAGGATGAGTCCGACGATATACAGTTGAATCCGGCCGATGCGGACGAAGAGGTACCCGATGGCCTCACGATCGTTTCGGGACAACATCCGACTGACCTTCGGAAGGAATAAGTAACCGAGCGAGGCCGCGATGGTCCAGACATACCCTTCGATGACCATCCCGACGGAAAAGAGGGCAATCGAGGCACTGCCTGCTAGAATCCCCAGTAGGCTCGGGGTGATGTTCAACACGAAGCGTTGGGCGACGAGCGTGATCGTGCTCCAGGACGTGAAGCTAAAGATGTCCCGATAAATCCCCTTCTCTCGATTCTGAAAGTTGGCACGGACGAGAGTCTTGCGCCGAATGAAGACGTACTCGATGAGTAAGACGATGGTGCCGACCAACGCATTGACGATGACGAGGGCATACAACCCATAGCCGAGAAGAAGCGCGGTGACCATCAAAGCGACCGTCCCGACCTTCTCAGCGAGATGCAGGGCACTCGAGAAGAGGAATTGTTCATGGGATACGAGAATGCCAGAGAATGGCTTCGTCGGGAACGAGACGACGATGAACAGTCCCGCGATCACATAGAGGACTTTCAACTGTTCGAGCTCGGTCGCCGTCAAACTCGAGTAAATCGAGTCCAAGAAGAAGTAGACGACGGTGAGGATGAGGAAGAGGACGAGCGAGATGGCGATGAACAGTTTATAGGCGATGCCTAAAAATCGTCCTGCCCGCTCGTGGTCCCCCTCCGCCATATACTTGCTCATGAATCGTGAGACGGCCGCATCGAGCCCGAAGTCCATCGCAAACATACTGATGAGCGAGATGGTCAGCATATACAACCCGTAACTCGCCTGCCCGATCTCATGAATCATCCACGGCGTATAGATGAGACCGGATAAGATGCCGAAAAAGATTTGCGTGTAGGACATGACCGCCCCGATCTTGATTTTGCGGTTACTGGCTGCCTCGTCTAGCGTCATGCGTGTCGACATATGCTTCACCTCCTCGTGTTACCAAAAGAACGAATACACCGGCGCTTCGCGAATGAACAAGAGACCGAGCAACATGACCGCCGAGTAATAGACGACGAGTCGTTCCCGCCGCTCGAACGTGCCGACAATCTCCGGAATCATCAACAGCAGGAAGAGCGAGAAGTATTGGACGAGCCTCATCATGGATGGGTTCAAGAACGTCAACGGCAAGAGACAGGCGGCGAGTAACAGCGCATTGAAGAAATGGATGGCAGATGGATTGTTCGCTAGAATTTGATCTTTTCGCCATAATGCTACGAAGAGGACGGAGAGCAACATCAGACTGAAGTTGATCGCCCCGGCGCCGTCCATGGCGCTGTACGTATCGTAACCAGACACTTGGACGAGCAGGTCGAAGAATGGATTCCGAAAGACGAACAATCCGACGATGACCCCGAACATCGTCATCACATACGCCTTGGTCAGTTGCTTGTTCGCTAAAAAGTAGAACGGGAGGAAGATGAGCGCCGACTTATGAATGGTCATGGCTACAAATACGATGAGGAGGAACCACCCGAGTTTACGAGCACGGACGAAGTGATAACCGACGAGCACGACGAGTGCCGTCGCGATCGTTTGACGTAGTCCCGTGACGGCGAAAAATTCGTAAAACAAGACCGAGAAGAGAAGAAAGCTGATGAGTGCCTCGCTTGAATATTTGTAAATGAAATAGCCGAGCGGAATCATGAAAATCATCGCCACGATTACGAGATACACTTGATAGTCCGTGATCACGTATTGCAAAAGACGCTGGAACAAGTAATACCCCGGATCCTCACTTTCCGTGAATAGAATTTGAAAGAAGCGATCCGTGAACGTATGAAGCGGTAGGGCTTGAGATTGAAGGAAGAGCGCCTTATATTGGGCTGTATCGTCTCCGACCGAGATATCTCGAAGACCGGACAAGACAATCCATTGAATCGTGGCAAATGAGACGAACCAACCGCGTCGACTCGGAATGTCATGACGCATCAAGAGCAGTGCCCAACCGACCAACAGCGCCATATTGACTAAATAGATCGTCATCTCCATCCCTCCTTTCTACCGATAGATCAGGTTCGTCATCCCCCGATATAGAGACAGCAGGTTTGAAAACAAGATGCCGTTCCATCGGAGCCACTGATATTCCAGCGGTCCAAAGTAACGAGTCACATCATGTGTCGTTAAGTACTGTTCCCGTACGTCCGCCGCATTTTCTTTGAACGTGTGCTTCAGAATGATAGTGGTCAATTTCTCTCCGTTATCACGCACCTCGACGTCCTGGAGTAGCCGCTTCAGATAGCGATTCGATTCCATCGTGGCTCGATGTGCGATTTTTTTCGTCTGTTGCTCGCCGTGAATCCGTGAATAGACGAGCGGCTCACGCATCACGTAAAAGTCGAACCCATCGAGCGCCAACTCGACCCAGCAGATCCAGTCTTGAATGAAGCGGTCCTCTAACGAAAAACGCCGATGTTCGAACGCTCGTCGCGGAATCAAAAGCGCGCATCCGTTCAAAGTCGACGACAACAATAAGTGACGGAACATGTCCTGACTCGAATAGAATCCGCTCACTTTCCGTTGCACCCGTCGAATCGCCTCCCCCTTTTCGTCAATGAACGCCGTCCCTGTCACGACGATCGTCTGATTCATCGGGAGATGTTGCTCGCGCATCACATCGAGCTGTCGTTCGATCTTTGTCGGCGCATACACGTCATCGTGGCTGAGCCAGGAGAAGTAGTCTCCGCTCATCTCTTCAATTCCACGATTCAATGCACTCGAGACGCCCCCATTCTCCTTTTCCACGTAGCGAATTTGCTTGCCGTAACTTGTGGCAATCGCCGCCGTCTTTCCCTCATCGGTCGAGCCGTCGTTGACGACAATCACTTCAATCGCAGGATGCGTCTGGGCCAAGGCGCTGTCGATACATGTTCGTAAATAATCGCTCCCGTTATAGACTGGGATGATGATGGATACGAGTGGTGTCATAAGGCGTTCCTCACTTTCTCGGTTTGCAGCTCCTCGTACACGTGCAGGTAATCCTCCGCCCGTTCGAATAAGTCGAACCGTTGACGCGCTTCGTTCGCACAAGCGATTCGTGAGATCGAGGCGTGATGGAGACGATCGAGTCCGTCCATCACATCGTTGACCGATCGTGTGGCGACGACGACGCCGGTCCGTTCGGTCACGAGTTCCGGACTGGCCGTGGAATCGAGGACGAGGACTGGCGTGCCGCATGCGAGCGCCTCTGCCGTCACGTTTCCAAATGACTCTTCCTCTGACAGGTTCAACAAGACGTCTGCCGCGGCATAGTACGAAGCCAATTCGCTCGGGTCATGTGTCTCTTGAATGTGAAGCACATTCGCCGGCAGGTCATGTTGTTCTTGCATCTGTCCGACTAAGACGATTTGGTCGGACGGTCTGGCCTTGGCCAACTCCATGAAGGCAGACAGTCCTTTCGCCTCGGTCCAATGGCTCGCCACGCCGAGAAGAATGTGTTGTCCCGTCAACCCGAGGCGTGCCCGAAGTGGGCCTGGCTCTTTCGGCGTGAACGTCTCCAAATCGACCCAGTTGTGGATACGACGAATGATGGACGCATGTTGCAAAATCGAGAAGTGGGCTTCCATCGTGATCCAATCCGACACTCCGACTACTGCCAAGCGAGGGATGGCATCGAACCATTGTCGCTTGTCCGCCAACATCTCTCCGGTCCGGTCTAAAAACCAGCTCGGGATGTCCTTTTTTAAGAGCGGGCACTGTCCACATCCGTCCTTCCAGCGCTCACACCCGACCGCCGTGTAGTGGGTACATTTCCCGGTGAATAGCCAGCAGTCATGGAGCGTCATGACGGTGGCGATGTCCCTTTTCGCCAAATACTCAAACAACGTCTGAAGATGAAGGTAATTGGCGTGAAGATTATGAAGGTGAACCACGTCCGGTCGAAAGCTGTCCATGAAGGCAATCAAGTCAGCGGTCGACCGTTTGGACGTATAACCTTGACGCCCCGTCACGCGGGCATGGAGGGCATGCCGTTTCGTTTCCCACGCCTGACCAACCACCACACTTTTCTCGGTCACTGGTCCGGTCGCATGGGCGATTCGGACGTGGTGTCCATAAGAGGCATGAACGGATGCGAGCTCTTTACACATCCGACCGGTGCTTTTCACTTCGTTGATGGCATTGATGTGAAGAATATTCATGTCCGACACCTCACTCGTATGCGTAGTAGGTGTTCGTATTACGAGAAGAACGCTTGTTGAGGACAAGTCCAAGAAGTTGCGATCCGGTCCGCTCGAGTTGCTCTTTCGCCTTCAGGACGAGCTGACGATCTGAGTTCTCGCAGCCAATCACGAGAATTGTCCCGTCGGATACGTTGGCCAACAGTCGTGCATCGGCGACGTGCATCATCGGAGGCGTATCGACGATCACGATATCAAACTGCTCACGCAACTCACTCAGGAGGTCCGTCATGCGTGACGAGGCGATCAGTTCGGTCGGATTCGGTGGAATTGGACCGGCCGCAAGCAAAGTCAGGCGCGGGATATCCGTTTTTTGAAGCGCATGTTCGAGGGTGACCCGACCGGCCAATACGGTAGACAGTCCCGCATGTGCTGACAACTGAAATGTTTGGTGTGCCGTCGGTTTGCGCATATCACAATCGATGATGACGACATTTTTTCCGAGTTGCGCATAGACGACCCCTAGGTTCGCCGCCGTGGTCGACTTCCCTTCCCCGGACGAGGCGGATGTGATGGTGATCATCTGTAACTTATGACCGACGGACGTGAACTCCAGATTGGTCCGAATCGTCCGATATTGTTCAGAAATCCGTGACTTCGGATTCGCCAATGTGACGAGATCCCGTTTTTTATAATCAAGACGATTGGCGTTCTTTTTTCGACCGAACATGCGAAACGTCTCCTTTCACTTGGGGTGTCGCTTCCTTCACATTTTTCGTTTTCAAATCCCGTCGTTCGATTGTCGGAATCGACCCGATGACCGGCAAGTCCAGCAACCGTTCCGCTTCTTGCTCGTTCCGGATGCGTTTATCAAAGACGTGGCGTAATAGACCGATGAATCCACCTAACAAGAATCCGGCGAATAGACCGATTGCCGTGTTGAGCAGCACGTTCGGTGAGACAGGAGCTTCCGGAATTTCGGCTGGAGATAAAATTCGAACGTTGTCGATGTTCATCAAATCCGGGATTTCAGAAACGAACACTTCACTGATCACATTGGCCGTTTCCGCTGCCACGACCGGATCGTTCGCGGTGACGAACACATTGATGACTTGCGATTCCTCTTCACTTTCTACGGTGAGCGCATCTGAGAGCGGGTCTGGTGCGCTCGGCACCTGTTCTTTGACTTTTTCAAGAACAGCCGGGCTCTTCATGATGACGCGATACGTATTGACGAGTGAGAGCGAGGATAACACTTCCGAACTGTCTACGCGGTTGTCTTCTTGTTGTGTAACGAGTAGCACTTGTGTGGACGCCTCATATTTCGGCTGGATGAATGAAGTGCTCACATAGTAAGCTAAGAGTCCGACGAGAACCATACTCACGAACATCCATTTCTTACTTTTCTTGAGAACTTCCACGAGATCGCCCACGATCGTCGTTTGTTCCTTCATGTTGGTTTCCTCCCTAAAGACAGATTAAATGACCGAAATCAGGCGCAGGTTAACTGTAGTACCTTCTTACCCCCTTCATCTTGATAATTGGAAAGAAGGATTTATCATTTTTTCGCAACATCATGTCATGATGCCGTTCCGCTTTCTTCTTTTACGTTGTAGGGAGGGTCGAAAAACAAAAAAAGTAAAATGTAAGCGTTGACATTTTGAATTGTTGCATGCTACATTTCAATTATCAAATAACAACTGAACGGTATCCTGCGCAGGAATGTTACCTTTAGTGGGCATAACCTGACTCGAGTCGGATGAATGACGTGATTTCACGTTCTTCATTTGACACGGGTCAGGTTTTTTATTTGACGCAAACCAAAATTATGGGAAAAGGAAGGGAACGGACATGAAATATGAACAGCTCGCACGCGATATTATTCAACATGTTGGCGGGAAAGAGAACGTCAATAGCGTCGTCCACTGTATCACCCGTTTGCGTTTCAAATTAAAGGATGAACAAAAAGCAGATACTGAAACCATCAAAAACATGGATGGGGTCGTCACGGTCATGAAGAGCGGTGGTCAATACCAAGTAGTCATCGGGAATCATGTACCGGAAGTGTATAAAGCCGTCGTCGAGGTCGGCGGATTCCAACAACAGTCTCCAATTGAAGAAGAGAACGCTCCAAAGGGATCGTTGTTCAGCCGTTTTATCGATATCATCTCTAGCATCTTCACTCCTGTGCTCGGCGTCTTAGCAGCGACCGGGATGATCAAAGGATTCAACGCCCTGTTCGTCGCACTCGGTTGGCTCGACAATACGTCAGGTACGTATCAATTGTTGAATGCCATCGGGGATTCGCTGTTCTACTTCTTCCCGATTTTCCTCGGCTATACGGCCATTAAGAAATTCGGAGGAAGTCCGTTTATTGGTATGGCCATCGGGGCGTCACTCGTCTATCCGACCTTATCGACGCTGACGGCTGGAGATCCTCTCTATACGGTCTTTGCTGGAACCATGTTCGAGTCACCGATTCATATCACGTTCCTCGGTGTTCCTGTCATCTTGATGACGTACTCGACTTCCGTCATTCCAATTATTATCGCGGCATTCTTTGCAGCAAAACTCGAGAAGTTCTTGAAGACGATCATTCCCGACGTCATCAAAATGTTCATCGTTCCACTACTCACTTTGTTGATTGTCGTACCACTCACATTCATCTTGATTGGACCAATCGCGACTTGGGCAGGGATGCTTCTCGGTAGCGCCACGGTCGCTGTATATAACTTGAGCCCGCTCGTCGCCGGTATTTTCCTCGGTGGATTTTGGCAAGTGTTCGTCATCTTCGGTCTTCATTGGGGGCTTGTCCCGGTCGCCATCAACAACTTGACGTCACTCGGGGCTGACCCGATTCTCGCACTTGTGTTTGCAGCATCGTTCGCACAAATCGGTGCCGTGCTCGCAGTCTTCTTCAAAATTAAAAATCAAAAGATTAAAACGCTCACGATACCGTCCTTCATTTCAGGTATCTTCGGTGTGACCGAACCCGCTATTTATGGGGTGACGCTCCCCCTCAAAAAACCGTTCATCATGAGCTGTATCGGTGGTGCTGTCGGTGGTGGAATCATGGGTGTCATGGGTACACAAACTTATATCATCGGGGGGCTCGGTGTCTTCGGCTATCCGTCCACCATTTCGCCTGAAGGCATCACAACTGGTTTTTATGGTTCACTCATCGGAACGGCCGTTGCTTTCATCGTCGGGTTCGTCTTGACTTACCTCTTTGGCGGTGTCAATCAAGCAGCAACCGCGACACCACAATCAGAAGTTACAACGGTCGCCAAAGAAGTATCTGCGACAACTGTCAGTCAGGAACAAGTCGTTAGCCCGCTTCAAGGAACTGTCGTCCGTTTGAAAGATATCTCGGATGTCGCCTTCTCATCTGGTTCACTCGGTCAAGGTGTTGCCATCGAACCGACGGAAGGGAAACTGATCGCTCCGATTTCCGGTACCGTGTCTGCCCTCTTCCCGACACATCATGCCATCGGGATCACAACGGAATCAGGGGCTGAAATCCTGATCCATATCGGTATGGATACCGTTCAACTAGAAGGGAAGCATTTCAAAGCACACGTCACACAAGGTGAATTTGTCGAAAAAGGACAACTGCTGATCGATTTCGATATCGACGCGATCAAGCAATCAGGTCGTGCGTTGACGACACCTGTGATTGTCACGAACCGAAAAGCACTCTCACCAAACTACGCCTCACATGTCCAGACGGGCGATCCGATTTTCATCATCTAATGAATCAAGTGGGAGGATTTTTCCTCCCACTAATATAGAAAGTGTGGATACGATGAGTTTTCCAAAAGGATTTTTATGGGGTGGCGCCATTGCCGCCAACCAAGCAGAAGGCGCTTATGCAGAAGGGGGAAAAGGTTTAACTACCGTCGACTTGTTGCCGACGGGTAAAAAACGCTTCGATGTCATGTTTGGAGAATTGCCATCATTAGAACCTATACCCGGAGAGTTTTATCCTTCGCATGAAGCGATTGATTTTTTCCATCGCTACAAAGAAGACATCGCTTTATTCGCTGAGATGGGATTCAAGGCGCTTCGCCTCTCGATCGCATGGTCAAGAATCTTCCCGAACGGAGATGACGTGGAGCCGAACGAGGAAGGTTTGCAGTTTTATGATGATGTCTTCGATGAACTATTAAAACATGGGATTGAACCGGTCGTGACAATCGCTCACTTCGATGTACCTGTCAGCTTGATCAAAAAATATGGAAGCTGGCGCAATCGACGAGTCGTCGACTTCTTCGAGACATATGCGAAGACCCTCTTCACCCGCTACAACGGTAAAGTGAAGTATTGGATGACGTTCAACGAGATCAATATGCTACTCCACCTCCCATTCATTGGAGCGGGCATCGTGTTCGGGGACGGAGAAGACAAGCAACAAGTGAAATATCAGGCGGCCCATCATCAACTCGTCGCGAGTGCGAAAGCCGTCAAAGCAGCCCACGAAATCAATCTTGATCTACAGGTGGGTTGTA
Organism: Exiguobacterium sp. s123; assembly: GCF_018617075.1. Taxonomy (GTDB): domain Bacteria; phylum Bacillota; class Bacilli; order Exiguobacteriales; family Exiguobacteriaceae; genus Exiguobacterium; species Exiguobacterium profundum. The sequence goes on from NZ_JACSJL010000004.1 coordinate 216,250, forward strand.
TGCTTGCTGCTGGTCAAACATATGCCTATTCGTGTAACCCGAATGATGTGTTAGATGCAATGGACAAAGACCGTGAATCGTTCTTCTTCATCGACGTCCAATCACGTGGAGAGTACCCGGGATATGCCAAACGATATCTCGAGGAGCAAGGTATTACGCTTCAGATAGAAGAAGGTGACCTCGAACTGTTGAAAGAGCATACGGTCGACTACATCGGCTTCAGCTATTATTCAAGTCGGACGACGAGTACGGATCCAGAGATAAATCAGTCGACCGAAGGAAACATTTTCAGTTCACTTGAGAATCCGTTTCTCGAGAAATCGGAATGGGGCTGGACAATTGACCCGACCGGTTTCCGGATCACGGCGAACCAACTGTATGACCGCTATCAAAAGCCGCTATTCGTCGTCGAGAACGGACTCGGTGCCGTCGATACACCGGATGCGACTGGATATGTCGAAGACGATTATCGCATCGACTATATGGCGAAACATATCGAACAGATGCACGAGGCTATCAAGGACGGTGTCGAGATCATCGGCTACACAAGCTGGGGTCCGATTGACTTGGTGAGTGCGTCGACCGGTGAGATGAAGAAACGCTACGGCTTCATCTATGTCGATAAAGACAATGAAGGCAACGGGACGCTCACACGTTCCAAGAAAAAGAGCTTCGATTGGTATAAGCAAGTGATTGCGACGAACGGGGCGGACGTCACTACTCCTGTTCAAACTACTAAATCTTGATTAAAAAGGAGGCAACCGACTTAAATCGGTTGCCTCCTTTTTGAATGGTAGTGATGGATTTATTCCACCCCAAACCGATACACCGTCCGCGAGTGATAGAGCTCACCCGGTTTCAGTTCGATGGAGGTCGCGATGTCCGGATGATTCGGGGCGTCCGGGAACGCCTGTGCCTCGAGACAAATCGCGCTATGTTTTTGTCGACCATTGAGCGTCACGGGTGTCTCTTCACTCAAGAAATTCCCTGTATAAACGACCATGACGGGTTGATTCGTTTCGACCGTCATCGTCCGTCCGCTCACCGGGTCATGCAATCGAATCGGTTCATCCTTCAAGATAAACGGATGATCGAGACCGCTCGCCCGTTCAATCGCCTCGTCTCCCGACACGAGCGCCTCTCGGACCGGTTTTCCGTCTCGGAAGTCGAACGGCGTCCCGCCCACATCCCGCAACGCTCCTGTCGGCAGCGACTCCGCATTGAGCACCCCGACTGAATCGGCTGGTAGCGTCAGTTCATGGTCGTGGATGGTCGGGCGTCCGCCGAGATTGAAGTAGTTATGATGGTTTAAGTTAATCCACGTCCGTTGGTCCGTCTCCGCTGTCATCGTGATAATCAGTTCATTGTCATCCGTCAGTTCATACAATACTTTAAAGAAGACGTTCCCCGGGTATCCTTCTTCCCCGTCCGGACTGAGATACGTGAACTGGATGCACTGTTCGTCGGCGTCCATCTCCCAGTGACGGGCCGTGATGCCTTTGTCGCCTCCGTGAATATGGTGGGGCGCCTCGCTTGGGGTCAAGGCGACACCTTCGATCTCTGCGTCACGAATCCGTCCGGCAATCCGTCCGACGACCGACCCGAGATAGACCGGGTTTTCTAAGTATTGAGAGACGTCACCATACTTCAAGATGACCGAGTCGAAATTCCCTTTCCGGTCCGGGGCCGTCAGTTCCGTCATCGCACAGCCATAGTCGATGGCGGATAGTGTCATGCCGTTGGCGTTTTGAATCGTCGCTTGTTTCATGCCATCACCTTTCTAACCCGTCATCGGGCAATTGATTTACCACTTCCAACGTCCTCGCCAGTTTTTCTCAGGTAAACGTGGAGGATTCACCGAAATCGGTTCATCCGCTAACATCTCCTCCGTAAAGTGGAGGTGCTGTTGCCACATCTCTTCTCCTAGTTCGTTGATGACTTCCTGTCTTGCTGCTAACCAATTGAAATCACGATGTTCTACGTTATGGGCATCGGAGGCGACGATGTGACTCAACCCGTTACTGATGAACGTGAGCGCGAGCTCCCGGACCTGTCTTCCGAACTGCCCTGTCAAACTGCTTGTCGTCACTTGCGACAGCGCACCTGCTGATACGAGATGGTGCAATTTTTCGGGATGGAGTGCAAACTCTCGATTCCGCTCTGGATGCGCGATGACTGGAACGTATCCAGCCGCCTGCAGTTGAAAGAACAAGGATTCCGTATAAGCAGGCAGACTTTGACTCGGTAGTTCCACCAGCACATAGCGGGACCCGGCGAGCGAGTGTGCCTCCCCAGACTCGAGCGCATCAATCAACTCCCCAAAGATTCGAATCTCTTGCCCGACATACAAGGTCAAGGGAATCTGTTCCTCATCGAGTCGTTGTTGTAGATGCGCGACTTCTTTCGTGATGTCATGATGCTCCGTCTCGAAGTACGGATGATACGCGTGTGGTGTCACGACAATCGACGTCACCCCTTCTTCGACTGCACGCCTTGCGAGTTGCAGGGACGCTTCCATCGTACGTGGTCCGTCGTCTACCTCAGGCAACAAATGACAATGTACATCAATCATGAGGATTCACTCTCCAGTGTGTGTTTGTTTTAGCCAAACGTATTCATATGGGCGAAGCGTCACATGGCTCATCCATTCTTCTGTAAAGAGACTCGTTCCTTCGCAATCCGTCTGTACCGTCTCTTCACTCATGTTCGTCAATAACAGGAGAGACTCTTCTTGGTGCTTCCGCTTGACGGCGAATACGCGGCGATCGAGACGTACGATTTCTTGGTCGGTATACGGTGAAAAGGCAGGTTGGAGTCGTTTCACATTCAATTGACTCAATATCCCTTCATAGACACGAAGTCGATTTGGATCACGCTTCAACGCTCGAACGAGGTCTTCTTGTTCAATCGGTTGCGTCACCCCAAATAAAGTTCGGTAATCAATCAACGGAATCCCTTGAAGCGACAACAATACACTGTGGGCTGCGAGAATCACATCTGGGTTAGTGTCCATCAGATTTTTCTCAAACGGATCACGTTCCGCCGAAGAGAGGAAGTTGAAATAGGTTTGATCGGCTCTCAGCGGATGCACCTGACTCGCCCAATCGCTCAAACGTGTCACATCTGCCTGCGCAAACGCTAAAATCACATGGCTGGATAAGTCGAAATGGCAGACGACGTCCGCCTCCGCCTCATAGATGAGGGCAGAATCCACACGCTCATTGGCGATAATCAGTTGCGCATTAGGCTTATACGCATGCATGATCGTCCGCCACAGCTTGAGGATGTGTTTGACTCGTTCCGGCTCCATTCCACGAAACGACTCGACATGGACGCGGATTTTCGTCGCTCCGTACGCTAGACGTTCGATCAGTTCATCCGTTACGGTGACAAGGTCGAATTGCGCCTCATTCCATGCTTCAGGCGTCATCTCGTAAATCAAATCGAACGTGTCGGTGAAACGTCCTAAGTCTTCGAATAGTTGCACCCGCGAGTCGATCGCCGTGTCCTGTTGTTTCGATTGATATGGGAAAATAGAGACGAGATAAAGATCACTCACCGTCGTTTGGACGTGATCGGCTAACCATTGATGGAGCGCCTCGAGGTTCGCTCGACCGTCCGTCAGAATAAACCCGGCATCCATCAACAAGACGTTTGTTTTTTCAGACGGACGCTCATGGTCATGCCAACGATGATCCGACCACTTTTCAAATAACTGCTCCCACTTTTCTTGTGAGGTCTCCCCGAGTTCGTGAAGCACCTCTTCAATCGCTTCCCATTTCATGACTCATCCCTCCTTGGCATCTCTTTATTTCTCCCACTTTCCGTCCCCTTTGAAACACAAAAAAACTGTCCGACTTGAGTCAGACAGCTTACTCCATCAATCGTTGCAACTCTTCCTGAACGCCATTCAACGAAGTAGAATCCGGATTCCAGTAATAGATCCCGTCCCCCGCTAATCCACCCGCCCCCTCGAGCCGTAACACACTCGCATTGCGGAACGCGTTCATATAGTCCGTCGACAATGAGACGAATTCATTGAGTTCGATATTCGTCTTCGCCTGATCACCGACGACCTCCAGTAAGGCAGTGACCTTGTCGAGCGAGAAGTCCGTCCGTCCTTTTTCAATGATGGCGGCGACGACATCCCGCTGACGTTCTTGACGACCGAAGTCACCGTTTGGATCGTTATAGCGCATCCGCGTATAATCGAGTGCCGCCTCTCCGTCTAGCGTCACTTCACCGACGGGAAACGTGTAATCTTCTGTCGAGAACGCGAATTTATTCATGACCGTGATGCCTCCGAGTGCATCCACCACGTCGCTGAATGCCTCCATATCCGTCTCGATGACATAATCGATTGGGATGTCGAGGAAATTCTCGACCGTATTCATAGCCATTTCGGCTCCACCGAACGCATAGGCATGATTGATCTTATCGCGCGTCCCTTTCCCAACGATTTCGGTCAATGTATCCCGAGGAATCGAGAGCATCGCGCCTTCATCCAGTTCCGGATTGAGTGTCAGCACGATGATCGAGTCACTTCGTCCCTGTTCGGTCCCGCGTCGGTCGATTCCAAGCAAGAGAATGGAAACCGACTCTTTGCGTTCAATGGTCTCGACCTGTTTACGCTCTTTGCTGATGTTCAAGTTGTCATTCACTTGTGCGACGGTGTCATCGACTTCTTTTACCATTGACCAGACGAACGCGCCACCTGTGATGAGCACCAAGGCCATGACGCCTGCTACAACCCCTAGTACGATTTTCCACTTTGATGGTTTACGATGTTTCGCCATGTGGCCACACCTTCTTCCGTGAAATAGTACTAGTTTATTCCCATGCCACGGGTTGTTTTAAAGCATGTTCACAAAGAATAATCACAATATCCCTTTTTTTGTTATGGGAAATGGGTCCGGATCGGTTGACGGGTCATATGGTAGGGCCAGGCTGCATTGATTTCTGCCCCGATCAGCATCGTCGCCGCCGTCAGATAGAGCCAAATCTGTAGCAGGATGACCGCACCGATCGTGCCATACGTATCCCCGAGAATCGAGAAACGTTCGACATAGACGCTGTATCCGGTCGACAGCAATTGCCACGAGATGACCGCAAACACGGCTCCGGGAAGTGTTTCGATGAAGCGCACTCTCTGCTGTGGCGCGATTTTATAAAAGAGCGAGAACGCGATGATCAAAATGATGGTCGAGACCGTATAACGCGTCACCGTCGACAAGCGGTCGAATTCTTCAACTTTTGGATAGAGGGCATAAATCAGTTCGACAAACTCTTGACCGAATAGATGAAACACGATCAAGATGACCGCACCGATACTCCCTGCTAAAATCACGAGCAACCCGATCAACCGTCGGAAGATATAGCCACGCGCTTCCGTCTCCCCATATGCGAACACCGTCAGCTTGACGAGTCGTGCCGTCCCGTTCGAAGCAGACCAAAACGCGATGATGGCACTGACCGATAACAATCCACCGTTCAAGTTTCCGCTCACATCATAGACGATAGATAACAGCTCACGCACACTTGAACCGGGAATGAGCGTTTCAATCTGCTCGATGAGAAGCGCGTCATCGATTTGAAACCATGCCATCACGGCGAAGAGGACGACAAACGTCGGAAAGATGGCTAAAAACCAAAAAAACGCCAGTGTGGCACTATAATCATTAATGTGATGGTCTTTGAATCGATGCCTGACGTCCACGGCCAGTCGAAACATACTTTCAAACATCGCCACCCTCCTCTCATCACTTCTACTTTTATATCATTCTACATCTCGGGCAACCTGTCCTTTTGAGCAATCGTTATTTCGGGTATGCCCTATAGAGGACCAAATCTTACAAATGGGGTGGAACGAATGGAAATCGGTATGATCGGACTTGGTAAAATGGGCCTCAATTTGGCTCTGAATTTGACAGACCATGGGCATCGTGTCGTCGGGTATGACCCGGGAAACGTATCGACGAGTCAATTTGAGACGAAAGACTCTTTGCAGGAGGTCGTTTCCACGCTTCAGGCCCCTCGCGTCGTCTGGGTGATGGTGCCAGCGGGTGACGTGACCGAGCACGTCTTGAACGACTTGCACCATCTCCTCTCCCCAGGTGACATCGTCATCGATGGAGGAAACTCGAACTATAAGGAGTCGATGCGACGTTCCGAGCACTTTAAAGAAAAACTGATCTATTTCTTCGACGTCGGGACGAGTGGTGGGATGGAAGGTGCCCGTCACGGAGCGTGTACGATGATTGGAGGCGACTTGGAAGCGTTCGGAAAAATCGAACAGCTCTTCCAAGACGTCTCGACCGACCACGGTTATCTGTATGCGGGACCAAGTGGAAGTGGTCACTTTTTGAAGATGGTGCATAATGGGATTGAGTATGGGATGATGCAGGCGATCGCAGAAGGGTTCGAAGTGCTTGAGAAGAGTCCGTTCGACTATGACTATGAAGATGTCGCACGTGTGTGGAACCACGGCTCGGTCATTCGCTCGTGGCTCATGGAACTGACGGAGAGTGCCTTCTCGAAAGATGCGAAGCTCGATGACATCCGTGGGGTCATGCATGCGTCCGGTGAAGGCAAGTGGACGGTCGAGACGGCACTCGAGTACGACGTCCCGACGCCCGTCATCGCGCTCTCCCTTATGATGCGTCAACGTTCGCTTCAAGACGATACGTTCTCAGGTAAAGTCGTTGCCGCATTACGAAATGAGTTTGGTGGGCATGCGGTGGAGAAGAAAGAGTAAATCATCAAGGTCTCGACCAACATCGGTCGAGACCTTGATTCATTCCATCGTATTCCCTTCTGCCGGAATGGGATGGTTTTTAAGCATTCTCGCAAAATGAACGAGGTTATATGCCATCGTCTTGCCATGAGACTTCGTGAATTCATTTTCTCGTCCAGCATCGAGGTACGAGTCACCCGGTCCCGCTTCTCCGACCCAATATGTGTCGACGTTCGGTGGCACGGTGAAACCGATGTGGGACAATCCATATAGAATCGAAGCACAGGCGTGTTTCGCCCCATCCTCGTTCCCCGTGACGACGACTCCACCGACCTTGTTGTAGTAAATCGCCTGTCCTGATTTGTTCGTCAGTCCGCTACCGCCATATAGCCGTTCGATCACTTGGGTGGCGACGCTACTCTTCTCCCCGAGCCAGAGTGGTGTCCCAATCACGACAATATTCGCGGCCTTCACTTTCTCAAAAATCTGTGGCCACTCGTCCCCACCCCCTTCATCTTCCGTCACACCGAACTTGACGTTGTAATCAACAATCCGAACAATCTCTGATTCGACGTCGAGCGCATCGAAGTGCGGGATGATGTCACGAATCAATCCTTCCGTATGGGACGTCGTGTCTCCACCTTTTAGCGAACAGTTCAAAAACAAAGCTTTCATCCAATCCCTCCTAAGTAAATGACGTTCCATTAGGTGTTCCCGTTCGCTATCCTTTCTAATACAAAAAGAGACGACCATCGTGTGATGACCGCCTACTTCATAGGATTTATTCACTGTACCCTTTCGGATTATTCGATTGCCAACGCCAAGCGTCCCGACACATCGCTTCAATGTCATGTCGCACTTCCCAGCCAAGAATGGCCTTAGACTTTTGCGGGTCGGCAAATATCGCCGCGACGTCTCCGTCTCGTTTATCCGTGATTTGATAAGGAATCGTCTGTCCGCTCTCCTGTTGGAACGTTTGAAGCAAATCAAGGACGCTGTATCCTTTCCCTGTCCCGAGGTTGAACGCCTCCACCCCTTCATATTTCCCCACATACTCCAACGCCTTCAAATGACCAAGCGCCAAATCTACGACATGGATATAGTCGCGCACGCCTGTCCCGTCATGCGTCGGATAGTCATCCCCGAACACTTGAAGCTCTTTTAGACGCCCGGCCGCGACTTGTGTGATGTATGGCATCAAGTTGTTTGGGACATCGAACGGATCTTCGCCGATCGTCCCGGAGTCGTGCGCGCCAATCGGATTGAAATAGCGAAGAATCGCAATCGACCAAGAAGAATCAGCTGTATAAAGGTCGCGCAATATCTCTTCGATCATCAGTTTCGTTCGTCCATATGGATTGGTCGCACTGAGCGGGAACGATTCATCGACCGGAGATGTGGTTGGGATTCCGTAAACGGTCGCCGATGAACTGAAGACGATACGTTTTATCCCAAATTGATTCATCATCCTTAACAAGACGAGCGTCCCAGCTACGTTGTTGTCATAGTAGTGAAGTGGTTGGCTGACGGATTCGCCGACTGCCTTTAGACCCGCGAAGTGAACGACCGCATGAATCGAGTGCGTGGAGAAGATTTCATCAAGCAATTCCTGATCTCTAATGTCGCCCACGTATAAGGTGACCTTCTTTCCAGTCAGGATCTCGATTCGCTGAATCGCCTCTTGTCGGCTATTGGACAAGTTGTCCAAAATAACGACTTCGTATCCTTCCTCGAGCAATTGAACCGTCGTGTGTGTCCCGATATATCCCGCGCCACCTGTCACAAAAATTGTTTTCATGTGCTTCACCCCATTTTCTAAAAGTTCATCTGCTGCGATTGTTAAGCCGAGCGATCATTGAGCCAGTCCCCGACACGACGGAATGTATCCGTACGCGGAGGTGTTTCGCTTCGGCTAAACGTATGATAATCAATCTCGGATACATATCGAATCAAGCGAATGAGTGAGAACGCGAACGCAATCGTGCAACCAATCGCAAAACTAAGACCGTAACTGTCTGGTCCAAGTGGTAATAACAAGAACGTCAACCCTGCATTCATCGTGATGAAGAGTGCCGATGTATACGCCGCTCCCCGATGGTCTTCAAAATAGAGCAGGACGAGTGTGAGAACGAGCACCATGGCGTTTGAAAAGGCACCAATCGTCGTCATTTGAAAGACGTCCCGAATCTCAGGTGACAGACCTAGTAGCGGGAACAAGACGACCGCGAACAGAATAAAGAGAAGCGACACGAGCCCTTGATTTCGGAACAGTCGTTGCAACTCTTGTCGTAAGACGAGGAGCATGGCCGCTTTCGAACGTTGAATCTGTTGGTACGTCCCACCCTCGTTCACGTATCCATAAAACACGCGATACCGCTCATAAAAACGCGTCTCGACTGACACAACGAATATCGTCATCGTCGGAATAATCGTCAAATAAGAGAGGAAGATAGCTGTGTCATAGATTGGATGATAGCGGAATGTGTCGAGGTGGACACTCCCTCCTTCCGCGAACCAGATGATCCATGTGCCGACCCAGATGCCGATGTTATAGAGAAAACTGGTCCAAAAGAGTGCCGGATAGCGGTCAAAATAGCGATAGAACGAGAACTGACCGACCGTACTCCGGTTTGGGAACGTAAGGAGCATCGATGTGAACAAGCCGAACAACGTGACGACAAGACCGAGTGTCATACTCGCTGTCAACGCGAAGCTCTTCATGTAGGACTCCGTCAAATATTGCATCAAGAACTGGTCCGTGATGAGGACCGCGGCGACTGAGACGATGCCACCGGCCACAAAGCTATAGGCTACCGCCTGATAGAACTTGGCCGCACTGAGGAACAAGAAATGTACCCAAATGAGGTTGACCGTCATGAATAGGACGAATGCCAATGCGTTCAATAAAGCAGGGAGTTCAGAGAACGTAAGGAAGATAGCGAACAACAGCGACGCGATGGCGACCGTCGTCTTCATCATCCCGATGAACGCCGGGAAGATGTCTTCATATCGTTTCTCATAAAAACAATCCGCCAAGTACCTCGTGACGACGAGCTGCTGCACGCCGAGAACGACTTGCGAAAAAATAAAACTGTAAGAGACGATCAAATTGAACGTCGTGCGTTCTTCGAGTGTGGCGATAGATAGATAGCTCGTCAGCCACTGCATGAGGGCAATCGTGACGATGACGATCAGCCATGGTCCTGATGTGACGAGCCCGGCAAATGCATATGCTTTGATTCGTGAAGAGAAGTAGTCTTCTTGAAACAACTGTTGTAACTTAAACCCGATGCCCGCCATATACCGCTCTCCTCTCTTCATATAAGTGTAGATATGCATCGATAAACTGATCGGTGCGATAGTACGTCTCGACTCGCTGTTGCCCGTTTCGTCCGAGTCGGCGCGCATCTTCACGATTTTGATGGAACCAGACGCAACGCTCTGCGATTCGCCGTGGATTGACCGGCGGAACGACAAATCCAGCCGGACCGAACGGTTCATCCGGTCGCCCGTTCACGAGTTCCGCACAGGCCCCGACGTCCGTCACAATCCACGGGACACCAGCGGCCATACCTTCTAGTACAGCAAGCGGTTGTCCCTCGGAGATACTCGTCAACAAACAAACATCGAATTCGGGAAGGTGTTGTCGAATATCGACTTTTCCGACCATTAAGACGGACTGTTCAAGCTCGAGTTGCCGAATGAGCATCTCGCACTCCGCCGCATACTCCTTATCCTCATCAAGTGGTCCCATAATGGTCAGTTCGAACGGGACGAGCATGTCTTGTAACAGTTTCGCCGCATAAATCATGGTTTTAATATCTTTGATCGGAACGACGCGAACGATGGCACCGATTCGTAGTTTGTCCACTCCCAGCACATGCCCGAGAGCAGACAAGCCCGTCACGTCAATCCCGTTCGGAATGATACTTAATTTCTCAACAGGTGCCCCGAGCTGACGTTGCAACTCGCCGTTTCGTTCAAAGAGTGTGATGACGTCATCTGCCTTTCGGTACGCTTCCCGGGAAATGTGGTGGAAGAACTGAATCCAATGGGAGCGAAACTCAGCCGGAATCCAAGATGCCTGCAACAGTTCTTCTTCCCGTTCACGCGAATAGATGCCGTGTTCAGTCAAAAGAAACGGAATGTTTTGTCGTTCTTTCATCGCACTCGCAATCAGGCCCGCATATCCGGTCGAGGCCGCGTGCACGAGGTCGACCTGAGGTAATCCGGCTTGGAGTAAATCAAGGACAGGCGCATACATACTGCGCCACATCCAAAAGTAATCGATGAATGAACCGGCCTGCCCTTCTTCTTGATAGCTCTCCGTGACGAGCTGATAGAAGAGACGACTCGAGAAGAATTGTTCTGGTGTCCCGATTTGATTTTCAAGAATCGGATAGATGGACGAATCGACTTGACCGAATGTCATCCACGTCTTGATTCGCTCCCGTTCCGCTTCCGATAACGCTTCCGGTCGACGTTTCCGTGTCGCCCGTTGAGTGAGGGCGAGCGTGGTGACGCCTGTTACATTCTTCGGTAACGTATAGCGATAATCTGCCTCTGTCTTCGGATTCGGCATGATTGAGATAATCTCAAACTCATGCATCGGCATCTGTTCCATCAGCATGTGAACCCAGCTCGATACGCCACCGCTCACATATGGATAACTCCCTTCGACAACAATTCCTATTTTCATGGGCGACCCTCCAATATCGGGAGACGAACAGACGTGTCTCTCAATTCAACTTGATACAATGTACCATTCTCATCAAATTGCTTGACTTCACCATAATCGAACCTCCCTGTATCGAGACGTTTCCCAGGTTGCACACGAACGAGTAACGTCGACGAGACAGGCAGTTGTTGGGCATTGATATCGATCGCATCATTCGTGTAAGCCACATCGATTTGCGCATCTTGATAAAGCTTGTATTTCCGATACGCATCATACTGACTCAAGCCCTCGAGATGTGGATATTTGGAGTAGAGTGTCTGGAACAGACCTCCAAACGATTCTTTCATCATCTCCCACCCTCTCCCTTTCGAGCGATAGTCATCTAACACATCATCCGGGTGAATGAAGTGGGAAACGAGTCCGAAGTTGGCGACGGCATCAATGACGACAAATAGATCATCCGGTGTCTCGTTGTATCCGCTCGATACGCGAGGAAAATCATACAAGTTCGGATAGACCGGGTCGGGTCCGAACTCTTGAATGTAACTTCCTTTTGTCGCATCTCCGCTGTAGAGTCCTGCGACAATCAGCCCTTTCGGAAACTTCTCGTTCAACACTTCAAGTCCGGATTGACCGATGATGTTCGATGGTGGCACGTAGCTCTGAATCCGCTCATTCGGCAAGTAATAGTCAAACGCCTCAACGACACGGTCAATGGCGGAACGCATATCTTCCTGACTGTCCCATTTTGTATATCCAAGCTCCGGGTCCATCACTTCATCTCCCATGACGAGTGGCTGGTGGTTGAACCCGTGTAGCCCGACCTCCCCATTCGTTTGAAGTAAGCCGCGTCCGTATTCAAGCATCGGTGCTCGAATTTTTTCAATGAGTTGTTCTGTCGTCTCCTCATTCGTCGCTTTATAACTCCCGATAATGAAACCGGTATAGGTGACGTCATAGTTAGCACCGATTTGCTTCATGTCTTTCCACCAAACCTCCGAGAAGAACTCTTTGATGGACAAATCATATTCTTTCGTGATGACCGGATTTGAATAATTTGGCACCGGTGCAGGGAAGTCGTCGAGGTGAACGACCTTGATGCCAGCTTGCGGCATGACGAACGCCGGGAACAGCATCGAAAGCGTCTGCACCATCAAGCCGCGTGAGTTCTTATCCGTCAACGACGTCGTATTCCAAAACATCACTTCGCCCTTCCCATAAGGAGACTGCCATAATATTGGTTCGTTTTTGGCAGAAATGAGGACGTCCGCCTCTTCTTTCAATTTGACGTCAGCAATGCTGTGGACGAACAACCCTGAGTCTTGAGGCAAGTCGACATACCCAGGGAAAATTTCTTGTTCAAAAATCAACCCGTTGATTCCATCTTTAAAGTCCCCGAAATCACTTACGCCGACCAGGTCCGCCCAGTCTTGATCGATGAATCGTCCGGCAACGTAGAGCCGTCCACCTTTTTCAACGAAGGACCGAATTGCCTCGTACGGCCATGATTTCGTATTTTCCCCGCTGACGACGAGAACGTGTCGTGGAGAAGGCTCAATCGATGCGATGGCCTCTGCTTCGATCGAGGTATAAGACAACTTTGCATAGTCGAGCGCATATTTAAAGTTATTCAAAACAGCTGTCGACAAATCGTCGTCATTCTGATGGATGTAGATTTGAACCGGATCCCCCTCCACCGCTCTCACCTCACCCGCGAGTGTCGTAAAGGATTTCGGCTCATGTGCTTCTTTTGGGATGAGCCGATGACCATAGTCAAGCCGTAAAAACTGGACGACGACAATCATCGCGATGAGTAAAGAGAACAAAGACGCGATATACGTCGTAATCGATTTATTCATATATGGGCACCTTCTAACTGTTGAATGACAAAGCGATAGTCCTCTGGAATGTCTTGCAAACCGAGATGTTGATGCAGGCGGTCGAGGGTCGGACGTAGGGACGTCCAATCGCCGTTCGTCATGTGGTGTTCAATCAACATGACATATCCATCGGGTACATTTGGATGATAAAGGGTGAGCGCCTCAGCCAATCGTTCTCCCGTTTCCAAGTCACCCGAGCGGAACGAGAGGCGGGCTTTCGTGCGTAAGTACGTTTCGTCTGTTTCGTCGTACTCACTCAATTGATCGAGGTGAAATAATATCCGTTGCTGGATGCGCATTTGCATATCATGATCCAAGAGACCGCTATCTAAGAACGAAATTCCGGTTTCAATTACCGGATAAATCGTCTCCGGTCGCTCCGGATTCACTTGTGCGATTCGCTGTTTTAACATCAAATCGTATCGGTCGAACAGTGTGTTTCGGACGGTCGCTGCATAGTGGACCGTTTCCGTATCCTCGTGTTCGAGACCTAAGTGTAAATATTCTTCTGTATTCATGAGCGGTGTCGACATGAGTTGTGTGATCGATTGTTTCCGCTTGTTCCCGTCCATCTGTAAGGCTTCCGTCAATGGGACGAGATCTAAATCTTCTTTCGCCTGTTGCTGCAAGCGTTCTAAGTTGACCGTCTCAAAGTTGATGTACTCATCGTAGTCGAGAAGCGTCTTCGGTGAGGCGAAGCGTCGGGCAATCACATATCCAATCAAACCAAACAGTTCTCCGACAATCGGGATGACGGCACTGACGAGAAATATCGAGAGCCAGACTCCCTTTTCCGTCGCATCGACTTTCGGTCGTACAATCAGTCGATACAAGACGAAAAGGACCGTCGCATGCAGAAGGAAGAAAAGAAGAATCATCCAACCGGTCATAGGCGTTTCCCACCTTTCACATAGAAGACATGCTCAATCCGTTCCTTGAATCGTTCGGCTGATTCAACCGGTGTACCTGGAAGGAGAAAATGAAGGATGCGATCGTCTTCGTCATATCCGATAACGTCAATTTCACGCATCGACTGTCTCAAAATCAATTCCATTTCAATCAATGACAAGTCCACACCCTCTACAGGCAATGTGACCGTACTATACGGTTGACCATATTGCTCATGACGAAGTACTTGTTGGGCCACTTTTTGTTCGAATGCTTCCATACGGAACATGTGCGTCCCGTCGACGAGTTGGTCGCTGACGAGCATCCATTCGAGGGCATCGGCCTTTTCAATGCGCGTTCCCGTCCAATCCAAGACGAGTTTCATCATGTTCATCTCATGACTACGTAAGCGTAAGATATCGATTTCATGGACGACCAAGACTTCCTTCACCGTTCCTTCATAACAAATCGGTGCAACGAGAAGCGGTCCATCTAGCTCATCTGCTAAACGAAGCGTCGGCTTTTTCGATTGGAACATCCGTGCGAAAATTCCCTCCTCCGAATCGATGAAAAGCGTCTGGGGCAAACGTTCTACCTCTCCGGAACGGACATGAAGACGGAGTGTGCGCCGCGATGCATCCACATGATATAAAGCGAGTTGACGAGCACGGAAGACACGCGTGAAAGTTCCAATTAAATGATCACGTACTAAAGCGGTCGCATCTTGATCGAGTTTTAGTCCAATCTCATAAATCTTTGAGAGCGTATAGGTCGAGTCGAGGACTCGTTTGCGCATCTCCCCTTGCGACTCTTGTAGTTGTTGTATCGTCTGTTTCAGTTGTTCGTTCTCATCCATCACTTCTTCTTGACGAATGTGGAGCGACTGGTAACGCTCCCGATAAGAAGTACTGAAGACACCCGCACTAAGCGCGACGAAGAAGTGTAGCAAAATCCAAGCCAGTTCATTCGTATCGTAAAGGAATAAGAGCAAGTCTGAGCCTTCCATCAAAAGGAATGAGAAATGATAGAGACTCGTCAACGCAAAGCTGACGAAGGCACCGAGCAAACCATACCGTAAAGAAAACAGGAGAATATAAAAAATTAATGGGTCAATCGCCCAATCTGACAAAGAAAGACTAAATGTATAGTCCAAAATGCCGATAAGTAAAATAGTCACAATCATTTCAATCCATTTGATGGATGTGCGGTGTTGGGTATAAATCATAGTGTCACTCATTCCTTTACGTGGTATTTTAGTAGTAGGACTTTCAATGGATTGTCGACAAAAATTTCATATCGAGACGGGCAAACTTACTGAAAAGTAAGGGCGCAAAGACATGGGTCGTCGATCTTTTTAGATACCGATCGCCAGTCTGCAATAGCCGCAGCCGCTCTCTGATAACTATCAGGAGGGTTTTTTTATGGGTATTTTCTCAGCCAAACGAATCGTGACCATCTGTTGTGCATTTCTCGTTGGATTGGCGTTTTTGACGCCGCAACAAGCGGTCGCTAAAGCGAGCAATCCGCTCGCAAACGTCGAATCGTACAAAATTTATTACGATATGCCGACAAAGACCAAAATTAAAAAGATGCAACAGTATGACCTTGTCATCATCGAGCCTGTTTATTATACTGCAGCGCAAATCAAAGAGTTACAGAAATATGGGACAAAAGTGTACGGCTACATCAACACGATGGAAGCTGACAATTGGAACGTCGATTTCATCAGTCAGATGAACGAGTCGGACTTCTTCCACCGCAACGGACAACGTGTTCATTATGCGGAATGGGATTCTTATTTAGTCGATATGACGTCAACCCACTATCGTGAGTTGTTGACGCGTGAAGTGGAGAAACAAATCGTCGCCAAAGGATTGGATGGTGCGTTCTTAGATACCGTCGGCAACATCGATAATGAGCACTCGGAACAACCGACCATTTTAAAAGCGCAACGTGACGGGATGAGTCAGTTCATGAAGACGATCAAATCCAATCACCCTTCCCTTTCTCTCATTCAAAACTGGGGATTTGCGACATTGAAGACGTATACGTATCCATATGTGGATGGCGTGATGTGGGAAAGCTTCAACTACACGACCGTAGCAAAAGATCAATGGTCAAAAGACCGCATCCAAGAGTTGCGTGACCTTGATACACGTTACGGGATCAAAGCGTTGACCGTGTCTTCGAAACAACGTCCAAAGAGCGCGGCGTATGCTGAAAAAAATGGCTTCATCCATTTCCATTCAAACGCTTCGTTAGATTATAATAAATTCTGACTTTCATTTTCATGATTGTACAAGTATCTGGTAGTTTCTACAATGGAAATGCTAAAAAAACATCCCACGTGTATGCCTTCTTTATCGGCAGATTCGTGGGATGTTTTGATAGATTCACTTCATTCTAGTGAGATAAATCATAGCCTGTCCGAACACGGCCATCCGGTTCTTGATACACCACATGATCTAATGACAGTTCCGTCGGCGATTGAACGCCTGCCGCAGCCGTCATATTGTACAGCCCTTCCCGGAGCGAGATGATGTAGTTCGTCACCCGAAAACTTTTCTCATCGACAACGAGGGCACGCTGCAGTTTCGGGTCAGTCGTCGCGACACCGACCGGACAGCGGTTCGTGTGGCAAACCTGTGCCTGGATGCACCCGACATTGAACATAAGTCCGCGAGCGATATTGACGAGGTCTGCGCCGAGCGCGAGTGCGATGGCTATCTTATCCGCCGTGATGAGTTTCCCAGAGGCGAACAGTTTGACTCGGTCTCGCAAACCGTGCTCGATGAGAAGGTGATGCACGTAAGGGAGCGCCGCCTTCAGCGGTAAACCTACTGTATCCGCAAGCTCTTGATACGTCGCACCCGTCCCTCCTTCACTCCCGTCGATGGTGATGAAATCAGGTACAATTTGAGATCTCGCCATCTCACGGACGAGCGAGTCGATGTCTTTCAACTTCCCGACCACAAGCTTGATGCCGACCGGCTTTCCACCGATTTCACGTAAGCTCTCGACAAACGCTAACAATTCCGTATGGGTGTGAAATTCAGAGAAGCGGTTCGGGCTGTCAATCGTTTCCCCGACTCGTACCTGACGAATCCGGGCAATCTCCTCGGTCACTTTTGATCCATCGATATGACCTCCGCGTGTCTTCGCTCCCTGCGCGAGTTTCAATTCGAACGCCTTCACTTGCGGGAGTGCGCTTTTTTGTTTGAACGCTTCCACCGAAAACGCCCCGTCTTCATCCCGGACACCGAAGAGCGCCGGTCCAATTTGACAGATGAGATCGACGTCCCCTTTTAAACGATAGTCGGATAGTCCACCCTCCCCAGTATTCATCCACGTGCCACCCGCACGACCGAGCCCAATCGAAAGCGCTGTGATGGCCCTGTCTCCGAGCGACCCGAAACTCATGGCCGACTGACCGACAAGCCCTCGAACGTAGAACGGTTCCCGGCACGTCTGTTCGCCTATGATGACGGTATCTTCTTCTGTTAATAAGTACGGGGAGATGTCTCGTTCGACGAGATGTTCTTTTCGGGTGAACAGATTGTCTTCATCGAGTTCATACACCCATGTCGACACTTTCGTTGAATTGTCGATTCGTAACTCGTTCCGATTTGTCGGGTACAATGCATTTTGAAGATAGAACCCACCCGCGTCAAAATCTCGCTCCGAGCCGAATCCGATGATGCGCGACTTATACTTCCCTGCGATGACGGCCGACTCATAATCATTCCGTGAGAACGGCTTCGCCTCATTGTCATTCAGGAACAAGTATTGCCGAAGTTCGGGTCCCATCTTCTCAAATATATAGCGCAACTTTCCGAGAATCGGGAAGTTCCGGAGGACGGAGTGTTCGCGTTGGTTCCGGTCACGCCTCCACAGATAAAAAATCAAGAGCGGTGGCGTGATCATGATGAGCAACATGAGCATCAGTAAAATGGTTAACATCGATGTGGTGAGTGACGCGGAATTCCCTCCTCTATGGCTCGACGAAAAACACCCTGTTTCCAACAAAACAGGGTGTCATCAGTCGTTCGGGATCGTGACCCCGTCAAATTGTTCATTGCGGCATAGCGTGATTGCTTGCATCGCCAACTTATAGTCTTCTTCCGGCAAGGCAATCAACTCGGTCGGAAGGACCCATTCTTTTGAGTTATACAGATGGATGACGAGTTTGGTGAGCACAAATTCTCGTTTATCGAACGTATTGTCATCGATGATGGTCGAGGTCCGAATCTTCCCTGCTTCTAAATCCATATAAGGAAGCAACCGTTCACGAACATGGGTGTTTCCCGCAATCACATACAGCGCGGCGAAATATTCTCGACCGGTACTCCCCGGATCCGTGAGCCGTTGTGCCAACCGTTTGAACTCGTTGTAGTGGTCGGAAGATAAAAAATCAATATGGTTCATCGGTCCACCTTCTCTCTCTAAGCCTCGCTTTGCTCTCAAGGATTATAATTTCCACCTTTTTGTAGAAACTAACCCTCTTTCGCTCAGATTCGGCGCAGCGAAATCGCCTCACGCATCTGTTGAAGCGACGCCCGGGCTGCCTCGCCTCGGCGCATCATGACGGCTGTGAACAACGCATCAATCAGACTCAATTCAGCAATCCGGGAAGCGAGCGCCTCCGAGCGAAATGCCGTCTCTTGAGATACGGTATAGAGCGACACATCCGCCAGTTTCGAGAGAGGGGACTTCGCATAGTTGGTGATGGCAATCATCGGCACGCCCTTCTCTTTTAAGAGTTTGGCGATATCGAGTGTCTCTTTCGAGGCACCGGAATGCGAGATGACGACGGCGACGTCTGCGGTCGTCAATTGTGAGGCCGACATGAGCTGCATATGCGACTCGAGAATCGCGCTCACTTGAAGCCCGCTCCGGACAAACTTATGATAGGCATCTAACGCGATGACGGCCGACCCGCCGCTTCCGAAAAATTCGATACGGCGCGCCCCAAGAAACAGCTCAATGGTTTTCTCAAGAGAGGCACCCTCTAAAATCTGACGCGTTGACTCAATCGTCTTCCCGTTCGTCGAAAAAATTTTCTCTGCGATTTCGAGTGCCGTATCCGTCTCGATAATATCTTCATGAATATCTTGAAGCGGTGCGACGACATCTGAGGCGAGTGCGATTTTTAGCGCCTGATAGCCTTTGAATCCGACACGCTGACAAAAACGAAACACAGTCGACTCTGCCACATCGAGGTCATCTGCCACCTGATTGATCGTATGATGAATGATTTTTTCTGGTTGCTTCAAAATATAGTCGGCAATACGTTGTTCTTTCTTGCTCAGTGTCGAATAGGCACCACGGATGCGGGCCGTCCCGTTCATCGTTTCCATCAAGCATCACCCTTTCTCTTCTTCATCTAACGATACCGTTTCGAAAAAAATTCCGCAATGTGTGATTCATGCAAATGATTGACCCACCTTACAAAAGTAGGCAAGAAGCGTGATTCCCGAGTGTGCTACTCTAATAAAGCACTTTTTCATTCATTCTTTGTACCATTTGAAATTGAAAGGACTGTTTCTCATCGAACATCACCTGAGTAGCTCATATAACTTCACACTCGTCATTCTTTCCATCGCTGTCGCCATCTTCGCTGCCGGTGTCGCTCTCGATATTAGCAGTCGTTTGAAATATGCGAAGCACGCCTCGCGACTCAGGTGGGTCGTCGCTGGTGCCTTCAGCCTCGGTCTCGGCATTTGGGCCATGCACTTCATCGGTATGCTGGCGTTTCACTTGCACGATGATGTGACGTACCATCTCGGCATCGTACTATTATCCATCGTGCCGGCCGTCGTCGCTTCCGGACTTGCCTTTTGGATGATCAGCCATCCGGAGACACGACCAATCCAGCTCGTCTTCGGTGCCTTCTTGATTAGCGTCGGCATCGTCTCCATGCATTACATCGGGATGGAAGCGATGCAAATGAACGCCATCCTCACATACGACCCCATCATGTGGATTGCATCTGCCATGGTCGCCTTCGTTGCGTCGCTCGTCGGACTATATATTCTCTTTTATATCCCAAACGTCTCGCGATTCCATTGGCGCCGTCTAGCCAGTTCGGTCTTGATTGGGGTTGCCGTTTCTAGTATGCATTATGTCGGGATGGGCGCAGCCCGTTTCACCCCGATGGAAGGTGCGGCCAAACCGGTCAGCGACTATGCCGTCGACAGCACCCTACTCGCCTATGTCATTGCGGCGAGCGTCATGACACTATTCATCTTGATGTACATCTCGCTCCGGACGGCATCACAACTCGAGGCACAGTCGGAAGAACTAGAATTAAAATTCGAATCCATCATCGAATCTGCCTCGGATGCCATCATTGTCGCCGATCACAATCGCACCATCCTTCAGTGGAACCAAGGGGCGACCGACTTGTTCGGATATACGTATGACGAGATGATCGGGCAATCGATTGTCGCCATCATTCCGGAACGATTCCGAGATGCGCACGAGCGCGGGATGAAGCGTTATGAAGCGACAGGTGAAAAACGCGTCATCGGTCAAACGGTCGAGCTCATCGGATTACGAAAAGACGGTGTCGAAGTGCCAATCGAGATGTCACTCGGAACGTGGAAGACGGACAAGGGCATCTTCTTCAGTAGCATTATCCGTGACATCAGTGAACGGAAACGAATCGAGGCTCAAATCAACGACCTCGTCTATTTGGACCCGCTCACCGGTCTCCCGAACCGTCGTCTATTCAGCGACCGACTCGACGCGCTACTCGGTCAGTCCCAGCAAGAATCGTTCGCCTTATACTATATCGACTTGGACAACTTCAAGGTCATCAACGACCGGTTCGGCCACTCGATCGGCGACCAATTCTTGAAACAAGTGACGACCCGCATCCAATCGACGATTCAAAAGTCGGACACGCTCGCCCGTCTCGGCGGAGATGAGTTTATCATCTTGTCGCCACATACGAAAAGTAACCTCGCGGCCCATCGTGCGCAGGAGCTCATCAACATCCTCCATCCTCCGTTCGAACTCGAGAACGAGGAAGTGTTCACCGGTGCCTCGATTGGGATCAGTCTCCATCCATCCGACGGGGATACGGCAGAGGATTTAATCAAAAACGCTGACATCGCTATGTACCGGGCGAAGGCCGACGGCAAGAACGGCTATCAGTTCTTCACGAACGAACTGAACGAGTCCGTTTCCCGTCGTTCGAACTTGTCGATGGCACTCCGGAAAGGGATTGGACGTGGCGAGTTCACCGTCCACTATCAACCGCAGATCCAGCTAGAGACAGAAATGGTCATTGGTATGGAAGCACTCGTCCGCTGGAATCATCCAGACCTCGGGATGATTTCGCCTGGCGAGTTCATTCCGATTGCCGAAGAGACGGGAAGCATCCATCGCCTCGGCGAGTTCGTCTTGAATGAGGCGTGTCGCCAAAACAAGGCGTGGCAAGATGCGGGCATTCCCCCGTTTCGGGTCGCCGTCAACATCTCGGCCATTCAGTTCGCTCAAAAAGACTTGCCGGAAGTCGTCAGCCGCGCACTCGACTCATCAGGTCTCGACGCGCAGTATTTAGAACTCGAGTTGACCGAGAGCGTCATCCAAAGTGCAGACCGCGCCATCGAGACGATGCATGAGCTCGTCGCCCTCGGCGTCCACCTCTCCATCGACGACTTCGGGACCGGTTATTCATCACTCAGTTACTTGAAGCTGTTCCCGATTGATACGCTGAAGATCGACCAGCACTTCACGAAGAACATCGAAAGTGACGAGAAAGACGCTGCCCTCGTCAAAACGATCATCCGCATGGCGCACGAGCTCGATTTGAACGTCATTGCGGAAGGGGTCGAGACCGAGAATCAAGTCGCTTTTCTGAAAGCCGAATCATGTAACCAGGCACAAGGATATTTCTACAATCGTCCTTTGCCGGCGGAAGAAATCGAAGTCTTCTTCCAACAATATAAGAAAGCATCATCAAGTTAATTCGTTCGACCTCCGTGACGGGGGTCGATTTTTTATTAGGATTTTGACGATCGCTGAGTCACACCGAGCAATGCGCAAAGGTTACCCGACACCTCTCAATGATTGGAAAATTGTTGCCTGAAAATGACGAACTATTTGAGTGATCTTTCGCCCATAGCTTTAAATCGATGAAGACGACACAATAAAAATGACCTCCGATGATTATATCGGAGGTCATTTTACAAACATACGTTCGTTTTATAGTACAACGCAAACAAGCGCCTATATATTCGCTTTTTCTATTTTTAGTCTAGCAAATCCCGCAACATAAGTCTATTCTTTCTCTCCACGACCTCTTACATTAAAGAGAGACTCTTGAAAGGAGCATATCTATGGAATTATACCGTTGGGACCTCAATCTGAAAGTTCGCTTATTCGGCGAAGGCTTATTCAACCTCTTGTTTTGGATGTACTTTCCATTCATCACCGTCTATTTCGCCCGGACGCTCGGTGTCGAGCTAGCCGGACTACTCATGGCCGTGCCACCGTTGTTCCTGCTAGTCGGCAGCTTGATTGGCGGTTCGCTTGCAGATGAGATTGGTCGCCGCCCCGTCATGCTCGCCGGGACGTTCTCACAAGGTTTCCTATTCCTCGTTTTCGCTTTATCAACGAACGCCTATGTCGATTACATCACCTACATCAGCATCGGTTTTATGGGTGCCATCTACAAACCGGCCAGCTCGGCGATGGTCGCCGACCTCGTTCCGACTGAACATTTACGGAATGTATTCGCGACGTTTATGGCTTCGAACAATATCGGTGCTGTTCTCGGTCCGCTTCTTGGTGCGGTCCTCTTTTTCGAGTATCGTCAGGCGCTCCTCCTCGGCTGCGCCCTTGTTCTTTTTGGTTACGGGGGTTTGCTCGCGGTTCTAACCAGTGAGACACGACCGGTCTCGACCGAGAAGACGGTCGCAACGACATTTTTCACCCAAGGGCGGTCGTATGCGACGATTTTGATTGACCCGCTTTTCCGCCTCTATCTGATTGCTGGCGTATTCGCCTTAATCCCAATCATGCAACTAGACGTGTATTTACCTGTCTATTTGATTGAACAAACTCCGGCCACGTTCAACGTCTCGAATACAGTCTTATTCGGCTGGCTCGTTGCATATAACGGCCTCTTGTTCGTCGTCTTCATCATTCCTGTCACACGTGTGTTTCGGGCGTGGGACGAACGGCGTGTTTTACTATTGTCGACTTTCCTAGGAGGTTTCGGGACGTTTCTCGTCGCCTTCTCATCAAATATCTGGTACTTGCTCATCGTCACGACCATGTTCACGTTCGGGGAGCTGATTCGTTCTCCCGTCAGTCAGAGTTTCGTTAGTCACTATGCACCAATCGAGTCACGTGGACAATACCTCGCGACCGATACGCTCCAAAACACAATCGGCAAGTTCCTCGCACCGGTGACGGTATTTGCATCAGGATTTCTCTCCCCTCTCGCTGTGTTCACACTCATCTTGCTGTCGGCACTCATCGGTATGGGGCTGTATGCGAAGCTATTTGACAAGCTGAACCAAATGAAAGTTTCGTCTTAGGGTTACCGCAATCACTTTATTACTAATCAACGCTTGTATCGCATTTCGGGAATTTTATTCACTCTCAAAGATTGATCGTTCGTTCTTGTATCTATATAAGAGTGCCTGTCCGTCGTCCCGCCTACGAATTAAGCCGGGACGCTTTTTTTGCATTACTCGAAAAAAATTCCGTCATTAGACTTGTAAGTCGAATTTATTTTGATATGATAAATCTAGAGACGGAAAAAAATTCTTTTTCAGGGGTGACAATATGGAAATTGGTTTGATTGGTTTAGGTAAGATGGGATACAACTTGGCACTCAACTTGAGCGACCACGGACACACGGTCGTCGGGACGGACGTCGGGAATGTCACTTCGGACGCGTTCTCCATCGTGCCGACGCTCGAAGATGTCGTGAACAAATTGTCTACGCCACGCGTCATCTGGACGATGGTCCCTGCCGGCGACGTCACCGAAGCGGTACTCGCTGAACTATATGAGCGCCTCGAACCCGGCGACATCGTCATCGACGGCGGGAACTCGAACTACAAACTCTCGGTCGCACGCGCCGAACAGTTCGCCGAGAAAGAGATCAAATTCTTCGATTGCGGGACGAGCGGAGGCACGGACGGGGCACGAAACGGTGCCTGTACGATGGTCGGGGGTGACGCGGAGGCGTGGCCAACGATTGAACCAATCTTCAAAGATCTGTCTGTCGAGAACGGCTACTTGTATACAGGTCCTGCCGGAAGCGGTCATTTCTTGAAGATGATCCATAACGGCATCGAGTACGGGATGATGCAGGCGATCGCCGAAGGATTCGATATCTTGGAGAAGAGCCCGTTCGACTATGACTATGAAAAAGTCGCTCGTGTATGGAATCACGGGTCGGTCGTACGTTCTTGGCTCATGGAACTCACAGAGAATGCCTTCAAGAAAGATGCGAAGCTCGATGAGATTCGCGGGGTCATGCATTCATCCGGTGAAGGTAAATGGACGATTGAGACGGCGCTCGACCTTCAAGCCGCGGCACCGGTCATCGCCCTGTCGCTCATGATGCGCTACCGTTCACTCGAAGACGACACGTTCTCAGGAAAAGTCGTCGCCGCGCTCCGCAACGAGTTCGGTGGCCACGCGGTCGTCAAGAAGTAACATCTGTGGAAAAGGTCACGGGGATATGGCCTTTTCCTTTGCTAGGAACTGTAAACGGTTACATATTCGGAATTTAGGGGGAATACTCAATGTCTGGCTCAACACTTATTTTGATCGCCTTAGCCGGGATCTTCTTGCTCTTATTTTTGGTCATTCGCACAAAGCTTCATGCATTCGTTTCGTTGTTACTTGTCAGTTTAATCGTCGGGGTCGCAGCCGGCATGCCACTCGGGGATGTCATCGCCTCCATCCAAAACGGGATGGGCGGAACGCTCGGCTTCGTCGCCGTCGTCGTCGGTCTTGGCGCGATGTTCGGGAAGATGCTTGAAGTATCGGGTGGCGCGGAACGTCTTGCCCAGACACTCGTCAGCAAGTTCGGGGAAGACAAGGCACAATGGGCGCTCGGGATTACCGGATTCATCGTCGCCGTCCCGGTCTTCTTTGATGTCGGTTTTATCATTCTCGTTCCAATCGTATACGGTCTCGCAAAAAAGACGGGACGCTCGCTTCTTTACTATGGGATTCCGCTCCTTGCGGGTCTCGCGGTCACACACAGCTTCATCCCGCCGACACCTGGTCCAATCGCTGTTGCGAACTTGATCGGTGCCGACCTCGGTTGGGTCATCTTGTTCGGTGTCCTCGCTGGGATTCCGGCCATGATTTTAGCCGGTCCGGTTTTTGGGAAGTATATTGCTAAGAAAATTCATGTGACGATTCCGGATTACATGGAATTTGAAGAAATCGATACATCGAAAGAACTACCAAGTTTCAAAATGATCTTGTCGCTCATCTTGATCCCACTTGTGTTGATTTTAGCGAACACGCTCTCAGCGGTTCTCTTGAACGAAGGCAACGCTGTCCGTGATTTCTTGACGTTCCTCGGACATCCATTCGTTGCCTTAACGATTGCGACGCTCCTCACGTTCGTCTTCCTCGGGACACGTCGTGGATATTCACGTGACGAAGTACAAGAGATCGCAACGAAAGCACTCGAGCCAGCCGGAATCATCATCCTCGTCACGGGGGCCGGTGGTGTGTTCAAACAAGTACTCATCGACTCTGGTGTCGGTGACGTGCTCGGTGAAATGATGGCTGGCTCACCACTTCCGGCAATCGTTCTTGCCTTCTTGATCGCAACGGTCGTCCGTGTCGCCCAAGGGTCGGCAACGGTGTCTATGGTCACAGCGGCCGGACTCATCACACCGCTACTCGAAATCCAAAACATCACGGGCGCGGCGCTCGGATTGATTGTCATCGCCATCGCTTCAGGGGCGACCGTCCTCTCACACGTCAACGACTCAGGCTTCTGGCTCGTCAACCGGTACTTCGGTCTCGACGTGAAAGACACGCTCAAATCATGGACGATCATGGAAACGATTATCGGACTCACCGGCTTTGCCGTCGTGTTCTTGATTAGCCTATTTATCATCTAAGTTAGGAAGTGATTGTGTGTTTACGATTGGGGTCGATATCGGGACGACGAGTACGAAAGCCGTCCTGTTCAACGGTCATCAACAACTGGCGGTACATAACGTGTTGTATCCGCTTCTCACGCCCGATACGGAGACGGCCGAGCAAGACCCGGTCGTCATCTATGGGGCCGTGCTCGAAGCTGTCTCGGCGGTCCGCGCCAAAGCGGACGGTCCGATTCGCTTCGCATCGTTCAGTTCGGCGATGCACAGTTTAATCGCGCTCGATGCATCAGGACGTCCGCTCACGAACAGCATCACGTGGGCCGACAGTCGCGCGAATCCATATACGCAAGAAATCAAACGCGATGTTGACGCAAGCGCCCTTCATATGCGAACTGGCACCCCGGTCCATCCGATGGCACCGCTATCGAAATTGCGCTGGTTGAAAGCGGAACATCCTGATGTCTTTGAACAGACAGCCAAGTTCGTCTCCATCAAAGAATATGTCTTCTATCGCTTGACGGGTCGCTTCGTCGTTGACTACTCCATCGCCTCGGCGACCGGACTCTTCAATTTAAAGCAACGAGACTGGGACACGGAAGCACTTGATGTCGCCGGTGTGACACCAGAGCGCTTGTCTGAACTCGTGCCGACGACAGAGATTTTACCGGTGACACCTGAGGTGACCGAGACGCTCGGCTGGGACTTCCCGCTCGTCATCGGGGCAAGCGACGGCGTGCTCTCGAACCTCGGGGTCGGCGCCTTCGAACAAGGCGTCGTCGCCGTGACCATCGGGACGAGCGGCGCCATCCGGACGGTCGTCTCGGAACCGGTCGAAGATCCGAAAGGTCGCATCTTCTGTTATGCGCTGACGGACAAGCATTGGGTGATTGGTGGACCGGTCAATAACGGCGGCATCATCCTCCGCTGGCTCCGTGACGAGTTCGCAGCAAGTGAGGTCGAGACGGCGAAACGACTCGGGATCGACGCGTACGATGTGTTGACACGAATCGCCGAGACGGTCAAACCGGGTGCCGACGGACTGTTGTTCCATCCGTATTTGATGGGTGAACGGGCTCCGCTCTGGGATTCAAACGCCCGCGGTTCATTTTTCGGGCTCAGCATTCACCATAAGCGCGAACATTTCATCCGTGCCGTATTGGAAGGAGTCATCTTTAACCTCTATACGGTCATGCTCGCACTCGATGAGTTGACGGGCGCCCCGAACCGCATCCATGCGACGGGGGGGTTTGCCCAGTCGAGTCTCTGGCGTCAAATGATGGCAGACATCTTTGATACACCGGTCGTCGTGCCGGAGAGTCATGAAAGTTCATGTCTCGGGGCTGTCATGCTCGGGGAATACGCTTTCGGGGACATCGAGGAGTTCCAAGAAGTACCGCAAGTGACCCATGAGCATACACCGGACATGGAAGCGACGAATGTGTATCGTGAACTTTTGCCGATCTACATTCGCTTATCGCGCCATTTGTCTGAAGAGTATGAAGCGATTTCAGCGTTTCAGCGGAAGCATGTATAATGTCAAACCGAGTCCTTGAAGGGCTCGGTCTTTTTGATTTATGACAGGATTTTTCGTGATATACACGGAAATTAAGGACGAGGTCAAACAATCATCGTATCGAAGAAGGGATTGATTAAATGGCGATTGCAATCGGATATCTCATCGCAGGTCTAGGTGCATTCGTGGCATATTGGTTCAGTACCGGCGAAGCACGAAACACAAAATTGAAAATATGGGGAATCGCTCTTATGATTCCTATATCACCAGCCTTAGCGTTTTCCATCGGCCTTTCGTACGCAATCAGTGTACAGAACGGATGGGCTGGATTGATCATGTGGTTTATTTTCCCTGTGATTTTCTTGAGTGGTCTGGCGTTGCTATTGATTGGTCTTTTCAAAAAAGAAAAGAAGTTGGTTTGAATGGTAAGACAACCATGATCACGACAACCCGTTGCCTCATCCGCCCATTCGAACGCCAAGACATCGAATCATTCATGATTTACCGGAATGACTTGGATTGGATGAAAGATCAGTCATTCAAAGGACTCAGCTTTGAAGAATACGAGAACGCCCTAATCGGCGCACAATCACTTCAACACGGCATGCAACTCGCCATCATCGACCAAGCGACCGATGAATTGATTGGGGACGTGTATATCCAGCAAGAAGGTATGACGCATTGGATCGGCTACACGATTACCCCTACGCGCGCTCGGCAAGGCTATGCATTTGAAGTGATGTCGGAATTGATTCGTCACTTGACTTACCAAGGAGCGAAAGAGTTCAAAGCCGGTGTGCTTGGGACGAACGCGGCATCCATCGCGCTATTGAAGAAATTGAACTTCACCTTTTTCGAGACAGAGCTTGACGAACAGATTTATCGTCTCGATGTCTCCAACATATGATAAAGTATGTATCACATGTCGCTTGGTTTTGATTTGAGGGAGTTTTGAATGGAATGATGAAACGCGTTCTTTTGCTCATGTCGATCTTTCTACTGATTGGGTCTTTGTCACAGGCTGCGATTCCGGAGCCGAAGGCCTATAACGACCCGAGTCTCATCTATTTGACGCTCGATGATGGACCGAACTGGAAAACGGGAAAGCTACTCGATGTCTTGAAGAAACATCAAGTGAAGGCAACCTTCTTCATCCTCGGAAAGAACATCGAAGGAAATGAGCATCTGCTTCACCGCATCATTGCGGAAGGTCATTTGATTGCCTTACACGGGATGCGACACGACCGGGATGAATTTTATGAAACACCGTTGACGGCCGTGCTTCAGATGCAGGAAGTACAAGCACTTATCTATGAAGTGACCGGCATTCATACGAACATGGCCCGCACCATTTATGGGAGCGACGCCGGCATGTCACCCGCACACTGGCAGGCGATGACCGATGCCGGTTTTGAGATTTGGGACTGGAACGTCGGTAGTCTCGACCATGTGTATAAGAAAGACAATGCCCGTGTCGAGCAACGTGTATTCGACCGACTCGAAGCGAATCGCGCCGCCAATATTGCTTCGATTATTTTAGCGCACGATCACTCGATGACGCCGAAAGCACTCGATACAATCATTCGTTATGCGAAAGAACGAGATTATGAATTCCGTACGTTAGAGGGTGTCCAACCGGTTCACAACTTTTCTGATGTATGGGAACCGCATTTAAGCGAACGAGCGACCCCATGACTGCAGATCATCTTAATGGTCTGCAGTTTTTATACAATGAGATGAATTATAAAAAATCGAGCCCTTATGTGGACTCGATGCTCATTTGTCGTTCATAGGTCACCATCACAAATTGACCGGAGGCGTGGTGACTCGTCAGTCGAAGCTTCGTTTCTTTCGTGCCTTCTAGGAAAAGAGGGATTCCCCCTCCTAACACGACCGGCGCAATCGCAATCTCATAGCGGTCAATCAAATCATGTTCCATCGCGGCTTTGATGACTTTTCCCCCGCCGATGAGCCAAATATCTTGATCAACTTCTTGCTTTAACCGATTGATGAGTTCTTTGATTGGTTCGTCCGTGAATGTGACATGCTCGGCCTCACGGTCAGCCTGACGTGTCAAAATGTAGTTCGGGATGTCTGGATACGGATACTCTCCTTGTTCTAACTTCAATACTTCCTCATACGTCTTCCGTCCCATGATGACAGCACCAACGGTCTTGAAAAAATCAGCATAGCCGTTGTCCCCATCCCCCTCTACAGCGAACAACCAATCGAGTTGGTCGTTCGACCGGGCAATCTTTCCGTCTAAACTCATCGCAATATATAACACAACATTCGGCATCATGTGTTCCTCCTTGATTCGTGATACATTCAGCTTAACGAACAAACACGACAAAAGATGACGGGAATGGTAGATATGAAAAAACGACACTTGCAACTGATTCGGCTACTCAATCGCGGACGACGTTTCACGGCGGAAGAACTGGCCCAAGAGACAGGCGCCTCCATTAGGACGATTCAACGGGATATGCTCTCGCTCGAAGAACTCGGTTATCCGATTTGGAGTGTTCCTGGAACTGGGGGCGGCTATGAAATGTTGCCGAATCGTTTATTGCCCCCGCTCCATCTCCGCGAACAAGAAGCCGTCGCACTCTATCTCACGCTCAAATGGATGGAACACATTCCTGATGTGCCGTTCGGGGACATACGAAGTACGTTGTCCGATTGGTACGTGAATGAGTTACCACATGACGTAGAGTCGAAAATTCGACGATTGGAGCGAAACATTCTCTGGCTTGGAAACAAACAAATTCCAAAAGCGCCGTTCACAAAGGACATCTATCAGGCGGTCGAGCGCAAAAACAAGATCGAGATGACGTATCGATCGACGAACGGATCACGTACGTTCCCCATCGCACCGGTCGGTATGGCACTCCTTGACTTAAAGTGGTATGTCTTCGGGCTCTCCGAACTCGGATTCCGTCAATATCGGATTGATCGCATCGAAGCGGTCCAAGTGCTCGAGGAATCGTTCGAGTCCGAGGATTTGGTGACCTTGCTTCAGAGAAGTGATGAACGGGGCGGTGTGACCGTTCAACTCGAGCTGACGTCACTCGGTCGTCGTTTACTTGAAGATGTATTACCCGATATCGAAGAGAAGAATGAATGGGACGTACCTAAAGAAGAGCTGCCGTTTTTGTCGAGACAGCTGTTGAAGGCCGGAGCCGAAGTGAAGGTCAAGGCACCGCATGCGTTGCGGGAGATGATGAAGGAGCATGCGGAACGTCTTGTAACATTATACGTATGAAAACTGAAAAGGCTCAACCCATGCGGTTGAGCCCGATTTCAATTTGCTTCATCCATTTCCTTATGAATACGTAGCAATTCGTTTTTGTATAAATCAGAGCGACCTCCAAAAATCGCTTGAATGTTATTTTTCACTTTGACGACTCCAGCTGCTCCGAGTGCTTTTAGTTCATCCTCATTGATTTGAGAAACATCACTTACTTCAACACGAAGTCGTGTGAAGCATGCATCGATATCACGGATGTTCTCTCGTCCCCCAAGTGCCTCTTCAATCGCAAGTGCTGTCGTTTGAATCACTGATTGACCTGACT
Organism: Exiguobacterium sp. s123; assembly: GCF_018617075.1. Lineage (GTDB taxonomy): Bacteria > Bacillota > Bacilli > Exiguobacteriales > Exiguobacteriaceae > Exiguobacterium > Exiguobacterium profundum. The sequence goes on from NZ_JACSJL010000004.1 coordinate 247,615, forward strand.
TTTTATCATTGTAGTCTTTACGCGTAAACAGTTTCGCTTCTTGTCCGCCACGCCCTGGTGTTGCCAAATTCCACTTCTTGATAGCGAAAGTAAAGATACTATAGTAAACGATGAAGAAACCAATGCCGACGACGACATTCATCCACCAGCGTGGTGTTCCTGGTAAGACGTTCACTAAAATATAGTCAATCAACCCTGATCCTCCAGCCCAACCGATATGTGTGTCGAGCGCATACATGAGCGCAAAGGAAATCCCCGTCAACACACTATGGATGACATAAAGGATAGGTGCCACGAATAAGAAAGTGAATTCAATCGGTTCTGTGATTCCTGTTAGAAAAGCTGTACCGGCTGCTGCAATCAATAAGCCTCGAACGACAGGACGTTTGTCTGGGTCAGCCTGACGATACATCGCAAGCGCCGCCCCGAGTAAACCGAACATAATGATTGGGAACTTACCAGACATGAAACGTCCCGCCGTCACTTCGACACCTTCCGCGATTTGAGCGAGGAAAATATACTGATCACCGTTCACGACCGCATCACCGACCGTTGCCGTTCCACCGAGAGATGTCCAGAGGAACGGGGCATACCAAATGTGGTGTAATCCTGTCGGAATCAATAATCGTTCCAACATTCCATATAACCCAACATATGCAGGATTGGTCGCATCACTCGCGATGACGTTTGCCATTGAAGTGAGTGTCGATTGGATTGGCGGCCAGATGAGCATCATGACAAATCCAAGTAAAATCGAGAAGAAGACCATTACAATTCCGACAGAACGATCACCTGCAAAGAATCCCAACACTTCTGGTGGATTGAACGTATGGAACTTTTTTATACACCCATACTGCGAGCAACCCGACCGCAATCCCTCCGAGTATACCGGTTTCAAGGGAAGGAATACCGAGTAACATGCCATATTCTCCACTCTCGGCAGCCATTTCTGCCGTGATGCCGAGGGAGATTGAAATTGTCGTATTCATAATGACATATCCGACGAGTGCTGCGAGTGCGGCAATCCCTGATCCTCCTGACAAACCAACTGCGACCCCGATTGCAAAAATGATTGGTAAGTTCGCAAAAATACTAAGACCAATTTGTAACATTCCAGCACTGATCGCTTATACTGTTCCATTCTGTAAAAACGTCCAGCTTTCGGCTAATGGTCCCGTGAGTGCCGCACCTAGTCCTAGCAAAATTCCGGCAGCCGGTAATAAAGCGACCGGTACCATGAGCGCCTTTCCAAACTTTTGAAAAACTCCAAACTATTGACTCATTCGATTCACTCCTCATCTTGTAAGCGTTATCAATCTGAACAATGAGAAAGGGGATTGCCTCCCCTCTCTAGTTACCGTATTGCTACTGTCTCGCCCGATTTTAATTCCGGCCAGTACGTTCTGTTTTCCTCAATCAAATCATCTAAGATTCGACGAGCTATTGGTGCATCGATGACTGTACGATTTAGTGTCAACGCCTGAAGTGCCTTCTCATAACTGTTTTCGAAGTATGCGTCGACGACAAGTTGCTCGTAAGCAAGCTGTCCTTCAATCATTCCTTTGTAAAAACGAGGAATCTTTCCGACTGCGAATGGTTTCGGTCCACGATTGGTAAGCATCGCAGGCACTTCAACCATCGCATCGTCCGGCAGGTTCGAAATAATCCCTTCATTTTTCACCATGACGATGAAAATATCACCGTTATTATAGGCTAGCGAAGCAGCGACCCGAATCATATAGCAGCCGTGGATATCGACCTCAAGGTGAACATTTTCGAGCGAGTCATCTTGAATAATCTGATCGCACATCGAGAAGACACGTTCTTGACGTCCGTTGATTACTTGCCGTGCCCGTGTGTTCGTGACATCTTCTTTTTCTGCCATGTCAGATGGATATAAATAATATTGAAGGTACGTGTTCGGTAAGTACTCCGGGAAATCCGTCAGCATCTTCTCTACTTGTTTGAACGTCTTGATCCAAGATGGATCATTCGCAATCTCCGAATCTTCCGGGATGAAACCGTCTTCTAAAATGGCGCGTTTGATATCTTCAGTCAATTCATTTCCTTCTTTATCGAAGATACCTGTGAACCAACCAAAGTGGTTGAGTCCGAAATATTCCGGAACGAGATCCCAAATCTCTTTACCGAGAATCTTCGCATAGCTCACCATGATTGCTGCCGGCATATCGCAAATATTTAATATTTTTTGATCGTCCGGGTAAGCACGTTTGAGCGCCTCGGCGACAATCGCAGCAGGGTTTGTATAGTTTAAGATCCAGCCATTCGGTGAGCCGGTGCGAATGTCAGAGACGAGTTCAATCATATCTCCGATTGAGCGCATCCCGTATGACATTCCGCCCGGTCCACACGTCTCTTGTCCCACCACGCCATGTCGAAGCGGAATCTGCTCATCTTTTTCGCGCATTTCCAAACCACCTGTCCGAATTTGGACGAAGAAGAAATCTTTATCTTTAAAAGCATATTCTTTGTCCGTCGTATATTCGAACGACTCGAGTTCTGGATAATGCTCACGCAAGATGATTTCACTCGCTTTCGCGACACGTTCTTGACGTAATTCATCTGTATCGTAAAACGTGATAGAACGAAGTGGGAAGTGTTCTTTTTCCTTAATCAAACTCATGATCATGCCGATTGTGTACGTACTACCTCCACCGACGACTACGAGACGATGTGGTGTTTTCATGTGTGCGTTCCCCTTTCAATACATATCTAATTGATTACAATACAAATCTAATACATATTATCTGAACCGTCAACACCTTTTTTAAAACGTTTTATTTTTGTATACTATGAGTAAGGAACGCATACAATCAGGAGGTTATCTACATGAAAGCTAAATCTCCGCTATACCAGCGGATTGCTCAGGAGATGCGCACGTTTATCGAGACCGGCGATTGGGCGCCCGGTGAAGCAATTCCGACAGAAGCACAACTCGTCGAGAAATTTAAAGCGAGTCGAGTCACCGTTCGACAAGCCGTCAAACTACTTCAAGAAGAAGGATTGCTTTGGAAACGACAAGGGAGCGGCACATATGTACAATCCGAAAAGATTGAACATAATATGTACGAATTAAAAAGTTTCACTGAAGACATGAAACGGGAAGGAAAGGACGTCACGAGTAAAGTACTTACTTTCACCGTTCAACCTCCGACTGAAAAAATAAAGGAAATACTCGAGCTTGATGAAGACGCTCTTGTCTACTATATTCGCCGGTTACGCTTTGCGAACGGAGAACCGCTCATCGTCGAAGATACGTATCTTCCACTCCAATTATTTCCCGATTTAACGTATGAGGTAATGACACGGTCGAAGTATGATTACATTGAAAATGTCAAAAACCTGAAGATTGCAGACAGTGTTCAGGAATTTATCCCGGTCTTGCCGACGAAAGAAATTGCTGAAATGCTCGAGGTGAGCGATCGAACACCGATACTCAAAGTCGAACTCTATTCGTTTCTCATGGATGGCAATCGCTTTGAGTTCACCGAAACGTATTTCAAGAGTGAAGAGTATCGCTTTATCATCCGTGCCGGTCGAAGACATGAAACAACAAACACCCAGTGAATTCAACGATTCACTGGGTGTTTGTTAATGCAAACTCATATGTTTCAACATTAGACTAATGCTATTCAAGCTGCCTTAGGGATTCAAATAGACGCTCAGCATTTTTTGGACTGCTCGTCAGGTAAATGGTTTCTAACAAGCTATTATATTCTCGTTCAGAAATGATAACAGCATTCTTCCTGCCTTCTTTCGAGATGAAAATCGTCTCGTCATTTTCACATACTTGATGAAGCAAGTGGTTCAACTTTTTTTCGCTTTCCGGTATGGAACCGTAGACATTCACATCACTCCTCATTTATGTCCATTATATTATGATTTTTTATGAATGACGAAACATCTATGTTTCTACATCCGTATAAAAGACCAATCAATCATCAACAAAGGCGGTATGCACATGCATCACCAGAACAAAAAGTTCATTCACTTATTCAAAGACGGTCAGTTCGATGACATTTATCATCAAATGACCGATTCTTGCAAATCTCATTGTTCCATGGCCATGTTTCATCACGAAGCGTCTTCGTTTCATCATGGAATTCGGCGCTATCGTCTGCTCAATGAGATGATGTTGAACGGGAATCGGTATGCATTGTGGTCGGATTTCCGAAAAGAAAAGTTATTGTCCGTTCAATTCAATCGCGTGAATCAGGTTGAATCCATTCAGATGACGGTCACATCCTCTTCAAAAGAGACCAATCCTTTCACGAAAAACAAATACCACCTTCCATTCAAAGAGCAGTGGTTCGTCGTCTCAGAAGGGACAACCCTCGGAATGTATCATCATGATCCAACTCGAAAAAAGCGTGATGGCTATGACTTTTTGAAAACACAAGAGCAACAACCTTACAATCGTAGAAAAATCGGGATGGATGGCTCGTATGCGTTTGGAGAACGAGTGATTGCTCCATTACACGGGACAATTCATCAAGTCGTGGATGGGTTGTCAGACGAACTAGATGCTGATCATCCATTCGGTAATCACGTCATCATTCAACATGCGAACGATGAATATTGCCTTCTCGCCCATCTAGAGAATGGTTCCATTGCCGTGAATGTGGGAGATACGGTCAAAACCAAACAGTTGATTGGGCGCTGTGGGCGTTCCGGAATTACACCTGAGCCACGCTTGCATATGCGTGTCATGAATCACCCAGATGTGGACAGCGCGACCGCCCTCCCGATTCGATGGAAAGGTCGATTGCGACCTGTGCGTGGAAAAGTAGCCACCTCTCGTGAGGAAGAGGGATGGTCGTATGGAATTGCAGCCCTCGATTTTTCAGAACTGCTTCTTTACATTGTTCAAGCCATTCCGCGATTATTTTTTCGCTTTTTTGGATAAGAAAACCCCTCAGAAATCTGAGGGGCCCAACATCACATATCCAAATCGGTGAACGCAAGTGGGACGAGCTCCCCAAGCGTCACTTCTTTCACATCGGCGTTGCCGTTTGTGAGAAGTACTTTGAAGTCAGGATCGCCAAACTCGACCATGACCTGACGGCAGATACTACATGGTGGCAAGAAGTCTTCCGTGTCCCCAGACACGGCAACCGCTTCGAAGTCACCTTTTTTGTATCCTTTTGCGACCGCTGTGAAAATGGCTGTGCGCTCTGCACAGTTCGTTGCTCCGAACGAGACGTTCTCGACGTTGACGCCGTCGATGACCGTACCATCCTTCATGAGAAGTGCCGCCCCGACGCGGAACTTCGAATATGGTGAATACGCATTGTCCTTCAATTGGCGTGCGCGCTCGACTAATTGTTGTTGGTTCATCTTAAGTCATTCCTCTCGAATATCGAATGAACTGATGCCAGTCCCCATGCCTCTCATTTTGGGCAGGATTTATAGCATACACCCGCCTCAAAGAGAAGTCAATGACTTTTTACAAACGCTTTCATGGATAAACAAAAAAAGAAGGAGCGCTCGCCCCTTCTTGACTCTCTATACGTGGTCACACCAATTCAAGCTGCGCGACAGCCGCCTCTTCCGTTTCCGTCTGCACATGATGACGCCCAATCGGAATAACGGAAGGTGAACCGGATACCGGGTCACACATGACTGAACAGCGAAGGTTGAACACATGATGGATCAAATCACACGTGATGACGTTCGACGGCTTTCCTTCGGCGATCAACTTTCCTTTGTCGAGCGCGAAGATGTAGTCCGCATAACGCGCCGACAAGTTAATATCGTGCAACACCATGACAATCGTCGTCCCATACTTCCGGTTCAAGTCCGTCAACAAGTCGAGAATCTCGACCTGATACGTGATATCAAGATACGTCGTCGGTTCATCTAAAAAGAGCACGTCCGTCTGTTGAGCCAGTGCCATCGCAATCCAGACGCGTTGGCGCTGCCCGCCTGACAACTCGTCGATGGGACGATCCGCGAACTCCGTGATGTTCATCATCTCCATCGCCTCGGCGACAGCTTCGTAATCGGCTTTCGTCCAGCCCTTTAAAAAGGATTGATGAGGGTAACGACCACGACCGACAAGATCGGCGACCGTAATCCCTTCCGGTACGACCGGGGACTGTGGCAACATCCCGAGGACACGCGCTAGCTTTTTCGGTGCCATTTTCGAAATCGGCTTATCGTAAAGCGTCACTTGACCGGCACTCGGTTTGATGAGGCGTGCCATCGTCTTCAGGAGCGTCGACTTCCCGCAACCGTTCGCACCGATGATGATGCTGATTTGATTGCTCGGAATTTCAAGGCTGATATCGTTCAAAATCATCTTGTCCTCGTATCCCGAGGTGAGATGTTCCACTTTCATAATGGATGCCATTTAGAAGTCCCCTTTCTGGTTCATCCGAATCAACAAGTATAAGAGATAAGGCGCGCCGATGATGCCGGTGATGACACCGACCGGATAGCGTGCCGTGAAGGCGAATTGTCCGACAAGGTCGGCCGCTAGTACTAAAATGATTCCGACAAGCGCTGCCGGCAAGATTCCCGCGTGGCTCGTTCCGACGAGCCGTTTGGCAATCGGCCCTGCCAAGAAGGCAATAAACGCAATCGGTCCCGTTGTCGCTGTTGCAAGGGCGAGCATGAATACTGACGCCACAATGAGCAGAAGTCTGGTCTGGTTCGTGTTGATTCCAAGCCCTGTCGCCGCCATTTCTCCGAGCTCGAGCATTTCAAGCTGACGAGTGAGTAACAGTACAATCGGTAAACAGATAAGTACCGTGATGATTAAAGGTGGCAACTCTTCAAGTTTCGCCCCATTTAAACTTCCTGTCAACCACCGCATCGCCATCGCGACATCGTTTTGTCGGCTGATGAGCAATAGATAATTGATGACGGCTGTTAACATCGCTTGAATCCCAATTCCAACTAACACCAAACGACCGATGGAGAAAGCCGCCCCTTTGGATAGGAAATAGATGACCAGCACGGTGACGAGCCCTCCGATAATCGAAGCGATCGAGATTATCGCTTCACTCGATTGTAGGACGACGATACAGAAGACAGCCGCCGCACTGGACCCCGTTGTGATCCCGATGACATTTGGATTGGCAAGCGGATTTCGAAGCATCGTTTGGAAAATCGTTCCCGCAGCACCAAATGCTGCACCGGCAAAGACACCAGCGAGCATACGTGGTAGACGCAATACTTCAATGGCGAACGTCGCCCCTTTTACGTCTTCCCCGAGCAAGACGCGGATGACATCCTGAACCGGATAAATCGTATTGCCCAACATGAGCATCAACCCGCTCAATGCTACCGCTACGATGGTCAAAAGAATCGTCATCCCGACATAACGACGGCGTCGCTTCATGCGACCTTGTCTGATTTGTTCAATCGCTGGTTGCATCATAGTCCTCTTACTTTCACTTTCATTGTCAATAGAATCAAGATCGGTGCCCCGATGAACGCCGTCACAATCCCGACCTCAAGTTCACCTGGACTTCCGAGCAAACGTCCGATGACATCCGAGAAGGTCAAGATGATGGCACCTGCTAAGGCAGACATCGGCATGAGGTAGCGTTGGTCAGGACCGAGCACGAGTCGAATCAAATGTGGGGCGAGAAGTCCGATAAACCCAATCGGTCCAGCGAGTGCAGTCGCAGCCCCACACAGAATCACGCCTGCGAACGAGGCGGTCAACTTCAATGTCCCCGTCCGAACACCAAGACTCTTCGCCATCTCCTCCCCGAGCGCAAGTGCGTTCAAGGAAGGTGCGGTCACTACCGCAATCACGAGACCGATTAGAAGAAACGGTAAAAATGTATAAATCGAATCCAGATTTCCCGCACCGACACTCCCTACTTGCCAAAAGCGGAACTGGTCCATGACGTTTGAGCGTGGAATCATAAGAGCCATGACGAGCGACGATAATGCTGCACTTGTCGCCGCTCCCGCCAAGACGAGTTTGAGCGGGGTCGCCCCTCCCCTTCCGAGTGAACCGATGCCGAAAACGAAAATGGCCGTCAATAGCGCCCCGACGAGCGCAAACCAGATGAACGCACTCGCCGTCGCGATGTTGAAGAATGCGATGCCGATGACGACGGCGAGCGCTGCTCCCGTGTTGACCCCAAGAATACTCGGGTCAGCGATTGGGTTACGCGTCACCGACTGCATGAGTGCACCTGCCACACCGAGTGCTGCGCCACACATAAAACTGAAAATTGTCCGGACGACCCGCTCCCGGACAATGTCTGCCTCATACGACTGAACAGCCGGACGGAATAAACCGTCCAGCAGTTCATTCCACCCGACTGTTCGAGAGCCGAAGGCAAGGGATGCCACGATGCATAGCACCGTCAGTACGAGCGTCCCAACTAACAGGAGCGGGAAGTACTTCGGGGTATGCATCTGTTTCACCTGATTTTGCATCATTTTACTTTCGCAAGGGCATCCGATACGCGTGAAACGTACTCATCAATCGTATATTCAATCGAGAGTGGCGTCGGTGTTCCAGCCGCTGCGAGTGGCGTGTTGTCTTCAATCAATACGACCGATCCGCGTTCGATGGCTGGTACTTTACTGTAGAGCGGGTCTGCTTGAAGCGCCTTCAACGTGTCTTCATTTCCGTATGTGACGAAGATGTCGACGTCGTTCAAAATGTCGGCGTTCTCTTTGCTGAGCTCGAGATAGAAGCTATTTGCTTTTTCAGCTTCGTCGACAATGTTTTGTGGGTACTCCATGCCGAGTTCTTCGATGAAGGCACCACGAGGATCACCTGTTGTATAGATATAGAATTTTGAAAGATCTTCTGCGCTCATCGAGACGAAAGCGGCTTTCTTTCCAGCAATCTCAGGAACGGCTGTCGCTTTGTCAGTAATCAACTGCTCCGTGTCTTTGATTAACTGTTCGCCTTCTTCACCAAGTCCCATTGCGAGTGAGTCATAACGAACCATGTCTTGCCATGAGGTGACCCAAGGTGTTTCTTGATATGTCACGACCGGTGCGATTTGGCTAAGCGTGTCATAGTCTTCTTGCGTGATGCCTGAGTAGGCGGCCAAGATGACATCGGGATTTGAATCTGCGATTGCTTCAAAGTCTAATCCGTCCGTATCTTGATAGATGTTCGGGTTCTCTTCGCCAAGCGCTGTCAACTTCTCTGCTGTCCATGGAAGCATCCCGCTATCATCTTGTACACCGTAGTTCGCAGCTGAGAATCCGACCGGTACGACATCGAGTGCAAGTGCGACGTCATGGTTTCCCCACGAAATCGTTGCGACACGCTCTGGTTTTTCTTCGATGACAGTCTCACCGAACGCATGCTCGATCGTGATGGGGTAACCTTCTGCTGATTCTTCCGTCCCTTCGTTCGTGGAAGCGTTCTCAGCTTCTTCCGAACCACAGCCGGCTAAGATGAGTGCAAACGCTGAAGCAAAAATAAACATATGTAACCACTTCTTCATTGTCTTGTTCACGTGTTTCTTCTCCTTTTTCAACTTCTCTATTTTCTCGATACTGATAATCATTATCAGTTATGAGTATAGACTTGCTATTCCTTCGTGTCAACTGCTATTCGATATAGAAAAATGAAAAAACCTGTCGTTTTAGGACAGGTTTATTAGGACTTTCGATGTTGTCGCATGACGTCCGCGATCGGTTCATCTTGTTTTTCAAGCTCCGATACGATCCGTTCATGGTCCACGTCGTTTCGGTTTTGGCTTAACTTGAACGTCGCCTGCATATCGGTGATGTCGATCCGAAACCCGACGACGCCGTTCATTTGTCGCTTCACCGGTTCGGATAATGCATCCCAACGCACCGCATGCTCGCGTTCCCCTTCATGCTCTTGGAGCAATCCTGAAAGTTCCTCCACTAATTCTTTCTCATTGAGAATCGTCGCACGTCCGTACACGTGTACGGCTTGATAGTTCCATGTCGAAACGTCCTCATGGCCGTACCAGGACGCCGACACGTAAGCGTTTGGTCCTTGAAAGATGACGAGAACGGTTTGATTTTCAATCGTTCGCCACTGCGGATTCGCTTTCGCAATATGCGTCGTCAGTTGACCATTCGCCTCATCGAATCGTAACGGGACATGTGTCGCAATCGGTTTGTCCCCATCATGTGTCACGATCGCACCGAACGGATGGGCATGGAGAAACGCGTAAATCTCAGCTCGCTCTGTGACGGAATATTGAGTTGGAATATACATGTCGAACCCCCTTTCTCCTATTATATTCTGAACAAGACGGGTATAACGACACAGAAGGAGGGATGTTATTTATGAAACCAACGATTAAAGCCATCGTCTTTGACGTATACGGCACCTTATTCGACGTCCATTCGGTGAAGGATGCCTGTGAACAAGAGTTCCCTGAAAAGGGCGCAGCCATCAGTCAAGTGTGGCGGACGAAACAACTTGAGTATTTCTTTTGGCGGCACATGATGGGACGCTATGAAGATTTCGATACAGTGACCCAGGACGCACTCCGTTACGCATTAGCCGTGCATGACGCACCATTCACAAAGGAAATCGAACAACGTCTGACTGCATCGTATGCGCACCTCACCCCGTATAAGGAGATCGAATCGGTCCTAAAAGAGATGCATGACATGAAGACCGTCATTCTCTCAAACGGGACGGACGAGATGCTTAAGGCATTGCTTCACAACGCCGGTCTCACCGATTATTTTGATGAGGTTGTCAGCGTCGACGGCATCAAACAACCGAAACCGACGCCTGCCGCCTATATGCACTGGTTCAAGACGTCTGGTCTTCGTCGTGACGAGGTGCTCTTTTTATCGTCGAACGGTTGGGACATCGCCGGGGCGAAAAACTTTGGCTTTCATGCGGCCTGGATCAATCGGAATGACTTACCATTTGAAGCATTTGATATAGAACCAGATGCCATCTATCCGAACTTAAACAACTTGTCAGAATGGCTTTAGTCCGTGAACGACTTCATGAAAATGAGGTCGTTTTGTGCATCTTCCCCCATGAAAAAGGTGTGCACCCCCGTCTGTTCGAACCCGTTTCGTCGATAGAATCGAATCGCTCTCTCATTACGTTCCCATACGCCGAGCCACATCTTTCGTTTGTGTAGTTCCTTCGTCAATTCGGTTGCTTGAGTAAATAACGCTTTCCCCACCCCTTGACCTTGAAACGCTTCTAATACGTAGATTCGTTCAATTTCAATCGCATCTTCGCCCATCGGTTCAGATTGAGCATCGCGTACGTTCACTTTCAAATAGCCTGCCAACTCACCTTTTACATGTGCAAAATAAAAATAAGAATCGGGATGTGCCAACTCATGCTGCAACTGCTCAGGCGCATACGCTTTTTCTAAGTAAGCGTTCAAATGTTCTTCTGTGTTGTGACGTGCGAACGTCTCCGTAAACGTCTGGATGCTAATGTGACGTAAGACTTCTACGTCTGTCACTTTTGAGATTTCAATCATGTTCTCGCTCCTCTCAGTATTCTCGATACTTGCCTTTCTTCACTTCGATCCAATCTGTTTCAACATTACGTCGTACTTTTTTCAAAAGGCGTAACAACTCCTCACTTTCTTGCTCGTCGAGTCCTGATAACGCGACCGATGTAGAATATTCATGTTCCCGAATGATGAGCGGGTACAATGTCTCGCCCTTCTGCGTCACGTATAACCGTTTGATTTTCTGGTTCTCTAAATCTGACCGTCTCTCAATCCATCCCTCTTGCTCCAGTTTCTTGATGGCACGTGCGGCGGTCGTCCTGTCTACCTTAATCAACTCTGCCAGCCGCTCTTGAATGATACCTGGGTGTTCAAAAATCCTAACGACGTACAAGTACTTCCCTTTTTCTAAACCGAGTGCCTTAAATTCAATGTTGCTGATTGAATCGAGGGCACGCGCAATCATCCCGATCTCTCGTAAATGGTCATGCATCATTAGACACCTCTACTTTTTTGTTGCAAACGCAACAAAACACTTTATATAAGCGTATCGTAATTTGTGAGAGAATGGAAGTAAGAATTTTCGCTAAGAAGGAGATGAATGAAAGATGGGTCACCGAATCTATACGACGAGTTTCGCGAGCGTTTATCCACTCTACGTCGCCAAAGCCGAACGCAAAGGACGGACGAAGGAAGAAGTCGACACCATCATCGAATGGTTGACCGGTTACGATGAGACCGGACTCGAACGTCAGATAGCCAATCAAGTCGATTTTGATACATTTTTCGCTTCAGCACCTCGTCTCAACGAAGACCGCGCCCTCATCAAAGGCGTCGTCTGTGGGGTTCGTGTCGAGAACGTCGAAGAACCGCTCATGCGTGAGATCCGTTATTTGGACAAACTCATCGATGAATTGGCAAAAGGAAAGAAAATGGAGAAGATCTTACGAGGAGGCGAATCATGATGGATGTGACAGCACTCGTCGACGAGGCACGGCTCGATTCATTTATTCATCTGCTCGAGGTCATCGATGATCATTTACCTGGCGGATTTGAAAAAACGACGGACGGACATGGTGTCCATTACGTCGTTCCACTCGATCGATATCCGTCCGGGTATCATGTCACACCGGGGACGCCACTACCGTTTATCAGTGTAATCGCGCAAAAGCGCCATGTCGGACTGTATCACATGGGCATTTACGCCGACCCTGAATTACTCGCTTGGTTCGAACGGGAGTATGCGAGTCGTGTCCCGACGAAACTTGATATGGGGAAAAGCTGTATCCGTTTCAATAACGTGCAGCGAATCCCGTTTGACTTGGTCGGAGAACTCGTCGAGAAGATGACTGTCGAGGAATGGATTCAGCACTACGAAGGACAACGAAATAATAAAAAAGAGTCCGACTAATTTTCGGACTCTTTTCATTTACACAGTAAATCGATTCGTCATCTCTCGCATCTCATCCGCCATATTCGATAATTCTTGAGCGGCTGCCGTAATTTCTTCCATTGATGCCATCTGTTCTTCAGTAGCTGCTGATGTGTTCTCTGTTTCTGTGGCAGTCGATTCAGTAATTCCTTGAATCTCATTCACAGAGTTCAACACTTCTGTCGCTCCCGCCGCCATTTCTTGTACAGCACTGGACACTTCTTCTATTTGTTGCCCGACTTCTTCAATGGCCACTTTAATTTCATCAAACGCAACACCTGTCTGCCGCACGTTCGTCACGCTCTGTCCCATATCACCTTCTACGACATGCATCGTCTCTACGGCATGCTTTGTTTCTGTCTGTGTGTGATGAATTAGAGAGGAAATTTGTTTGGTCGCATCGGCTGATTCTTCCGCAAGTTTTCGTACTTCTGCAGCAACGACTGCAAACCCACGTCCCTGATCTCCTGCGCGCGCTGCCTCGATTGCTGCATTTAATGCAAGTAAGTTCGTTTGCTCTGCAATTCCTGAAATGGTCCCACTGATTGTACCAATCTCTTGAGAACGAGTATTAAGCTGCTCAATGACTTGTTGCAACGTCTTCACTTTTTCATTCATCGCTTCAAGCTGATGTTCAAGCGTTTCGATTAGCTCATTCCCTGATTGTACTTTGTCCAATGCCCCTTCCGATAATACAGTCATCTGTTGAGCACGATCAGAGACTTGGTGAATGCCATTCGTCAATTCTGAAAGGGTACCATTTGAAGACTTGACCCGTTTCAACTGATGGAGTGAACCCGAAGCGATTTCTTCCATCGTCACAGCTACCATCTCTGTCGCTTTTGTCGTTTCTTCTACGTTATTTTTCAAATCGTCCGATGAAGTCGCCACACGCCCAGCAGTCGAAGTCACTCCACCAATCAACTCTCGTAAACTTTCTTTCATCTGATTGAATGACTGTGCGAGCGCCCCGATTTCATCGCGTGATGTGTATGTGCTATTGACTGTCAAATCCCCTTCACCGGCACGACTCATCAATACGTTCAATTCTTTCACCGGACCAACCACAAGGCGCGTGATGTAGACGCCTAATCCAATTGAAAGCGCAGCTCCCAGAATGACAAGACCCCAAAAGATAAACACAGCACGCTCTCGATCAGACCGCATCGTATCACTGGCCGTTCCCGCATCCACATTCAACTGATCCATAACTTCTTTCGCTGTCTCAACAAGCGCAAGTCGAATTGGTCGTAATTCTATTCCATATTGTCGGTAAGCAGATTCATTTTCATTTCGTAATGCAGGTTGCAATACGACGTCTATGCTTTCCAAATATGCGTTCGTCTCTTCATTCAGCTTTTCGATTCGACTCATTAATTCAGGATCTTCTGTCGAAATCGAATCAGTGAACTACTCGCCACTTATTTGCTTCGCAAATTGAAGTGGGAGCTTCTTGGGAAGACCGCACTTTTACTAGCCACGATTGTTTACCAAGCTCACCGGGCAGTCCCTGCCCTGAATGGTTGTCAGTCAGCCAACATCAATAGGTTGAGGCTCGCGTTGATGTCACGGTCATGATGCGCGCCACAGGCACACGTCCATTCACGGACATCTAATTTTTTCTTCTCGCCTTTTTCGCCGCAAAAGAACAGATTTGCGTCGATGCGTACCATTGGTCGGCCTTGATGAGCGTCCGTCCGTAGAAGTTTGATTTGTATTCAAGCTGGCGGACGAACTCGTACCAACTGACGTCGGCAATCGATTTGGCGACCTTGTGGTTCTTCATCATGTTCTTCGATTTCAATGTCTCCACGACGATGACTTGGTTCTCGTCAACGGTTCGTTTTGACAATTTGTGAAGGAAGTCTTTGCGTTGGTTTGCGATTTTCTCGTGTTTCTTGGCCAAAAGTAATTTGGCTTTTTCACGATTCTTGCTCCCGATCTTCTTACGAGACAGAGCGCGTTGCGCCTTCTTGACCTTCTCTTCGGACTTGCGAAGAAAGCGAGGGTTGTCGATCTTCTCAGAAACCATGTCATCATTTGTCATGATGGCGAAGTGTTCTAACCCGAGATCGATGCCGATCTTGTTCTTAGCCGGAATCCATTGCTCGTCATCCTGATTGACAAGGATGGAAACGAAGAACTTGCCTGTCTTGGTCATCGACACCGTCGCCGACCGGATGACGCCCTCAAACGAGCGATGTTGTTCGAACTTCACGAAGCCGATTTTAGGAAGTCTCACCTTGCCGTTCTCGATGCGGATCGTACCGTGCTGGTTGTTCGTCGTGTAGGAGGCGCGCGACCGCCGTCTCGATTTGAAGGTCGGGAAGCCGGCCGTTCCGGCGAAGAACTTCGCGAACGCGGTGTCGAGGTTCAACTTCGCGTTCGCGAGCGCGAGGCTGTCCGCCTCGGCGAGGAACGGGAACAGGGGCTTGTAGGATGCGGGTGTCGCCGGATTTCGTCTCGTCACGATCCCCGCTTTCGCCTCATCGCGGATGGCGATGCGGTCCTCGAGCAGCTTGTTGTAGATGAACCGGGCGCAGCCGATCGTCTTGATGAGGAACTCGGCCTGTGCAGGCGTCGGGTGGAGCCTATATTTGTAGCCTTTCAGCATGTCCGTCCCTCCTCCTTCCAGCAGATCGTGATATGTCCTCCTCATCCGATACCCACGGAGGGGGAGGGAGAATCTGACGGAATAACGAACTTTTGTTCGTCACATCTGTCATAGGGAGAGAAAACTGTTGGACCGGGCGATTCATCTCCCACCTACGCCGGGCTTCGCCCCGAGACGCTTAGAGGAGGGAGAATTCTCGCCTGATTTTAGTTAAATTTTTCATCATTTTCCCTCCCATTCTATTTATCGTGTCGAA
The DNA here is from genome assembly GCF_018617075.1 of Exiguobacterium sp. s123. Classification (GTDB taxonomy): domain Bacteria; phylum Bacillota; class Bacilli; order Exiguobacteriales; family Exiguobacteriaceae; genus Exiguobacterium; species Exiguobacterium profundum. The sequence goes on from NZ_JACSJL010000004.1 coordinate 263,340, forward strand.
TTTGTGAAAAATGAAGCAATGTTTAGAAAGCCTTGACCTAAGTTTCAATTCGAATAGCTGCCTCTTTGCTCCAGCTCGTTACACCTTTTGTAAGCCGGCTCGCATTTATGTTGTATGGAGATGCAGTATACTAACATCAGATACATTCGGTTACGAAAGGAGCGGACAACTTGTCACGACCACTTAAACTCACACTCTTTCTTCTCGTGTTTGGATCTTTGTTCTATATCACCCATTTCCACTATGAGTTGCGTCCGTCTGACATCCGGGACATCGTCTTGTCATTCGGATTTTGGGGTCCACTCTTCTTTATTTTTCTTTATGCCATCGGTCCGGTCGCATTTTTACCGACATCCGTCCTCTCGCTCGGAGCCGGACTCGCGTTCGGCGTATGGCCAGGTGTCCTCTATATCATTATTGGTGCAACTGCTGCTGCGACGACCGGTTATGTGATGGGGCGTTTTTTCGGACGCTCAGTCATCAACGTCGACCGCTATCCATGGTCAGAGAAACTGTTCACACAAATGGAGCGTCGTGGCTTTTTATATGTATTTGTCCTCCGGCTCATCCCGCTCGTCAGTTTCGACTTACTCAGTTATGCCGGCGGAATCTCACGTGTTCGCTTCCGTGCCTTCGTACCGGCGACCGTGCTCGGCATGATTCCAGGTACGTTCGCCTACAGCTTCCTCGGGGCGAGCCTCGCCTCAGGCAGTGTCACTACGATCTTCATCGCCGCGCTCGTCTTCGTCGGCTTGATTGTCGTGACGTATATCTTCCGGGAACCGGTGAAAAAGTGGTTAGGCCTAAATTGAAAAATCGATTCTCCTATCTCACTAAAAGGCATTTGAACACACAATCCCTTTTATTGTAAATTATATGTGGGAATAATATCCACATATACTATTTAAAGGGGAATCACCACGTGTTTAAAAAAGTTATCGCCTGTCTTCTAGTTATTTTCATGTTATGTAGTTCGTCTGTTTCAATTTCAGCAAAAGAATTTCATTCTCGATATAATAAAGGAGAAATGGTCTATCTAACCTTCGACGATGGACCAAATCAATACACACCGAAGTTGCTCGATGTCTTAAAACGATATGATGTGAAGGCAACTTTTTTTATTTTGGGCAAGAAAATCAAAGGAAATGAAGCCATTCTCCAACGAATCGTGGACGAGGGTCATACAATCGGATTACATAGTATGACTCACGATAAGAAAACATTTTATCGTTCCCCTCAAACCGCAGTAAATGAGATGAAACAAGTTCAACAATTGATTTTTGATATCACCGGCGTAAAGTCAACGACCATTCGCGTCCCTTATGGAAGTGTGCCTCATATGACCAAAGCACATCGTCAAGCGATGGAAAAGGCCGGTTTTGACATGTGGGACTGGAACGTTGATACGCTCGATTGGAAATATAAAAAGGATCAAAAAACGATGCGCTATCAAACGATCAAACAAGTACGTGCTCATCGCGCTTACTATCAAGCATCTATCGTCTTGATGCATGATCACGCCACTTCTCCAGAATCACTCTCTTATATGCTGAGACATTTGACACGTGAGAAGTTTCTCTTTTTGACGACGGATCAAGCAAAAAAACCGTATCATTTCTATAACAAGTGGTACGGCACATCACATTGATTACCTCAATCGGAGCCCTGTGCTCCTTTTTTTGTTCCAAATGTGCAATCTATATTAACTTCCGTCAACTTCATCCGATATGTATAGAGCTACAACAAATGAACACGAGAATGTGAGGAAAGAATGATGAGTTTGATCAAAAGAAATCAGTTGATGTTGTTGACGACGTTATTGATTGTGATGACGTCGGTTGTTGTCCATTTGCTACATCGTTTCACGGACTTTGCCTATGCGTATACGATCCTACGAAACGGTGCGGACGGTTACGTGTATTCCGGTGTGACGTGGGTCTTGTTCGCCCTTCCAATCCTCTTCTTTGGGATGATGGTCGTCGCCTCGAAGCGAGAATCCGTAGCATTTCCTTATTGGATGATGCTGACGCTCACCTTCGCTAGCATCTCGACCGTCGCAGGAGGGCAAGGACTCGTTGAGTATCACTTCTCCATTTTTGTCGTCTTGGCGATTTTGTCGTTCATGCGTCGAACCGATTTGATTTTGTATAGTGCGGGGATCTTTGCTGTGCAACATCTAGTCGGATACTTTTTAATCCCTGAGATGATTTGTGGGACGAGCGACTATCCGTTCAGTTTACTACTCGTCCATGCCGTATACTTGATTCTTCTCAGCGTCGTGCTTGTCGCGCAAATCCACCTCCGTAACAAAGAGACGCAACATGCCGAGGCACAGGAGCAAGAAACACGACAGTTGTTACAACAAGCGATTCATGATGTCAGCGCCCTCGTTCAATCGTTAAACAGTCACGCCGAAGAGCTTGAATCTGCTGCTAACCAGTCTCTTGAATCTGGTGAGCAAATCGCTGTCACGGTCGATCCAATTGTCGCGCATGCTTCATCCCAACAGGAATCCATGGTGCAAGGGGCAGATGAAATTCACTCAATCCGTTCTTTGACAGCGCTCATTCAAGAACGAATGGCCCAGACGGCCGCAGCGTCCTCGCGTATCGCCAAAGATGCCCTTGCCGGGAACAAAGACATGCGACTGATGGAAGCAAAAGTACAAGAAATCATCACCGAGTCGGAGCAGCTCGACCGGATTGTCGCGACAATGTCGAATCGTTCAACCGAAATCCAAGAAATCTTGCAACAAGTCGGTTCAATCAGTGAACAGACGAACATGCTCGCCTTGAATGCATCTATTGAAGCGGCTCGTGCCGGTGAGGCTGGACGAGGATTCGCTGTTGTCGCCTCCGAAGTCGGGAAACTCGCTGTCCAATCGCGTGAATATGCATCCGAGATGACCCGAGTCCTCGGTGGATTGATGGAAGATACGACCGTCGTATCCAAATCAGCGCATCTTTTCAAACAAGCGACCGAAAACTGTCAAACGGTCACGAACGATGTGACGGCTGTCTTTGGCCGTCTTACAGAAGATGTATCAGAAATCGACGAACAAATCGCTTCAATTCAAGAGACGCGCCAGCGGGTCACGACACAGATGGAAACACTCGAAACACGACTTGAATCGACGAAATATGCGGCGAATGAACTTCAACAACAGATTCACCATGTTGCCGCAGCAACGGAAGAGCAAGTCGCTATTCAAAAAGAACTCAGCTCGATGTCGGACCGACTCGCGCTAACCGCGAATTCGCTTGAAAACGTGACTTCTCAACTCGAGGATCACGCCACTCGCGCCTAACACAAATGCCCTCGACCACTTGGTCGAGGGCATTTTCCTTATCGGCCGAGCAATTGACGAATTCCTTCTTGAAGAGGTGTGACCGGGCGTCCGAGAACCGATTCGAAGTCACTCTCATGAATTTCGAGCGTTCCTTGACGAATGCTTCGCTGAATCCCCACAAGAATCGCAACGACTTCCTCTGGCAACCCAGCCCCGCGCATCGTCTCTTCGTATGCCTCGAGACTCAACTCCTGCATCATCACTTCACGACCTAACACTTCACTGAGTGCGTCTACAAGATCTTGCTGGGTATGAAGTGGTCCTGATAGTTCGTAGATCACATGATCCTGTTGTTCTTTCAACAGAACATTCGCTGCGGCTTCCGCATAATCTTGTTGTAGAGCCCAACCGACTTTACCGTCCCGAGCCGCCGTGATCCATGGCGCCCCGTCAATTACCGCTTGAATGCTTGATAACTCGTTTTCTAAGTACCAGTTGTTCCGTAAGAACGCATGTGGAATACCGGACTCGACAATCGCTTCCTCTGTGACGACATGTGGAGGTGCCATCAAGTTCTCACTGTCTGTCGCATCGGCTAGACTCGTGTAGGCAATGAATGAAACACCTGCCCGTTTCGCCGCCTCAACCGCGTTCGTATGTTGACGAATCCGCGTATCGTTATCGCCATCTGCCGAGATGATCAAAAGACGCTCAACACCTTTGAACGTTTCATCGAGTGTGTCTGGCTGATCAAAATCACCATGTCGCACATCAACGCCACGCTCTTTAAGAGACGCCGCCTTCTCCGGATTCCGTACACTTACAGCGAGCTCACTCGCATCAATCGACTTAAGTAGTTCCTCTACAATTTTCGAGCCGAGTTTCCCCGTTGCTCCTGTGACTAAATATTTCATTCTTTTTCCTCCCCTAACCTGTAATCGAATCACTTACCTGTAATTATGATAATTACAGGTAACTGATTTGTCAATTATTCTTTCCCTGTTATACTAAGCATGTAACAAAGTTGTTTACATCTATAAAAACCGAAAGGGAGATATTTATGACAATCAGTAGTCGTTTTTCGGTTGCCATCCACATGCTGACTCTTGTTGCGCTTTCACCACCAGAAGTGATTTCATCAGATTTTTTAGCGCGGAGCGTAAATACAAACCCTGCTCTTATTCGAAAAATCATGGCCATGTTAAAAAAAGCAGAATTGATTCAAGTTAAACCAGGTGTTGCTGGTGCAATTCTTACTAAACCACTAAACACCATTTCACTTCTTGAAATTTATCAAGCCGTTGCTGTCGTCGAACCAAATGAACTGTTCGGAATTCATGATCAACCAAATCCGGCTTGCCCGGTCGGAAGAAACATCCAAGCAACGATTGAGCCCATTTTTATAACAGCTCAATCCGCCATGGAACGAGTCCTAGAGCAAATTATGCTTGCAGATGTTGTACAAAACATTGAACAAAGTATAGATTGAGGAATAAACAACCACTCTTTTTCGAGTGGTTGTTTATTTTTACGCTTGACTTTGAGTTCTTATGAACTTAAATTAAATATATAGAAGTTCATATGACCTTAAAAGGAGGAATTGTTGTTGACCCTACTTATCGGGTTCTTACTCATCGTCATCTTCATGCTCGCACTTGACCTCGGGGTGTTCCACCGTAAAGCGCACGAAGTCTCGCTCCGCGAAGCATGGACATGGACGTTTGTCTGGATTGGGATTGCCATCGCATTCGGAGGATGGTTGTTCTTCACGCAAGGAAGTACAGCCGCAACGGAATATGCGAGCGTCTACTTTATCGAAAAGGCACTCGCGATTGATAATGTCTTCGTCTTTTCACTTGTTTTTGCCTATTTCGCCATCCCACTCAAGTATCAACACAAGGTACTGTTCTGGGGGATTCTAGGAGCGATTTTCTTCCGCGCTGTCTTCATCGTCGCTGGCGTATCCCTTTTAGAAAACTTCGGTTGGGTCTACTACGTGTTCGGAGCGTTTCTCGTTTATACAGGGTGGATGATGTATAAGAATATCGGGAAAGACGAGTCACTTGAAGAAAACAAGACGATTCGTTGGCTCGAGCGACGCCTGCCCATCACACAGGATATCTCATCCGGGAAGTTCACGAAGCGCATCAATGGGAAGTTGTTCTTCACGCCACTCTTCATCGCGCTCATCTTTATCGAATTGTCGGATATCGTCTTCGCTGTCGATTCGGTCGCTGCAAGTTTCGCGTATTCACGTGACCCGTATATCATCTTCTATGCGAACATCATGGCGATTCTCGGACTTCGTAGCCTCTACTTCGTCCTCGCCAACTTGATCGACCGCTTCTACTATTTGAAACACGGTCTCAGCTTCATGCTCGTCTTCATCGGGGCGAAGATGATTTTCGGTGATGTGTACAAAATGCCGATTTGGATGTCTCTTGGAACCATCGTTCTCGTCATCCTGATTAGCGTCCTCTATAGTTTCTACAAAACGAAACCTGGTTCGTCTAAACACGTATAATGAATCAATCAGTCCATTTCGTCGGTGTTCTTTCTTTGAAAATCGGGTAATCATTGAGGTGCACAACTACAGAAAAGGGGATTCAATATGTTTGATCGGATTGGCCTCATGAGTATCGGTCTCGTCTTCGGGATCATCCTTATGTTACTTTTCAATAATCTATTCGGATTGGTGTTCGGTATCGTCCTTGGTGTCAGCTTCATCGCCGCCAACCAAATCGAACGAAACAAACAAACAACATGGCATTAATCAAAAAGCACGCGCTCCCATTGTTTGAGAGCGCGTGCTTTTATGTCAAAACATTGTATACGGATTGATACTGTTAGCAGGAGATGAACTGCTATACACATAGCTGTTCCGATGCACTTCGAAGTGGAGATGATTCCCGAACGAGTTACCGGTATTCCCCACCGTTCCAATCGTTGCTCCTTTTGCTAGCGTCTGTCCTGTGACGACATTGAGACGATCGAGGTGTGCATATACTGTGATGTATGTTTGTCCGTTCAACTGGTGGCTCATCATGATGTGGTTACCGTAAGCCCCATAGTTCCGAGAAACGATGACTTTTCCATAAGCGGCTGACACGACCGGTGTTCCTCTTGGAGCAGCCAAGTCGATACCGTTATGGAACGTATAACCGTACTGCCCGCTCGCCGGACCATACTTTTGTGTCAACGTCCCTTTTGTCGGGATGATCATTTTCGCAGCCGATGTGGTTGAAAGCGTGGAGACACTGTACTTCTTCACATATGTACTGGATACGTAGCGGGATGTCCCGTTGAAATTGATTTTTGTCCATCCCCCGCTCACGCCGAGATATTTGAAGGATTGTCCCAACTTCGCACTGCCGACGATTGCATACGTCGTGCCCGGACCCGAACGGACGTTTAAACTGTTAGTCGTGACTTTGACATAATACGTGGTAGCAGCTTCAGCCGGGGTACCTGTCGGAGTGAAGATTCCGACTGTGAGAAGAACGGCACAGAAGAGAGAAAGCATCTTTCGTTTCATGATGTGGTAAATCCTTTCAATTATGTATTTAAATTTTTTTTTTATATTATCTAACTGAAAAAATTTTACCACCAAAACGAACCGACAAATATGTCATTTATATTTCAAATAAAGGAAAACAAATTATAACTTACTTTCTTTATTTTTCCTTTTCAACATACAAAAAATGCACAGCCGTTTTCGACTGTGCATGTCTGTTACTCACGATTTTCCTCGGCGTTCTCCTCTTCATCCTCTAAATCTTCAATCAATCGCTTCATCTCTTCAATTTCACGGCGCTGTGCCTTGATGATTTCTTCAGACAATTCTTTCACGCGTGGGTCTTCAATTTCAGCGCGTTCACTTGTCAAAATGGCAATCGAGTGGTGAGGGATCATCGCTTTCATCCAACTGACATCATCGACGGTCGTCTGGCTACGTACGAGCCAAAGCGAGGCACTGAAGACGAGAGCACTGACCCCTAGGATGATAAAGTTAACTGTTTTGTTCTTATACATCCCCCACATGAAGAGAAGCATGACGAACGCCATGACCGATCCCATGATGAGTGCCATGTACAACCTCGTCTGACTAAAGAAGATATGATTGAACTGAAACACGTTCAAATACATGAGCCAATACATAATGAATGTCGAGACCGCAATCATGATTCCAAATTTACCGTACTGTTTCATCTTATTCATCCTTTCTTATTGTGCGTATAAAAACTCTTTTACCTACTTCTTCTATACTCAAACCCGCCTATTTCTCGGTCTAATCGTACTCTTAACGCTTTTCACTTCTTTTTCACAAACATCGGGTACACTAGTGAAATTGAGTTCATGCAAGGAAGGAGAACGATGATGCAAGAGCGGACATTGCGTGACGTACTGGCAACACTTGATTCTGTTTTATCTTGGTCTTATCTCGATCACCCGGAAAAAATGACAATTCGCGGAATCGGAACGACACCAGAAAAAATAAATAAAATGTTTTTATATATATGCAAGCGCCCAATCAATGAACGTGGCGTCGATTTAGTGAGGGCCGCCATCCGAAATGGTGCAGTAGCCATCGTCACGGATCGACCGATTGACGCGAGAGTACCCGTCATTTACTGTCGAGACGTCGAACGCGCACGTGAACAACTACAGACTCTTTTCGCCATGGAAGGAAATCACGCAAAGCACACGGAACGATAATAATAAGAGGAAGGAGGAATACAAGATGAAGATTCTCATCGTAGACGATGAAGAAAAAATGAGACATTTGATTCGTTTGTTTCTTGAGAGCGATGGGTATGCTTGCATCGAGGCAAATGATGCCGATTCCGCACTCGATAAGATTGAAGAGCGACCGGACCTCATCCTTTTAGATATTATGATGCCGGAAGTGGACGGCATCTCACTTTGTCGTCAGTTGAAAACGATGGATCCGGCATTACCCATCGTCTTGTTGACGGCACGTTCAGACAACGAGACCACCATTCAAGGGCTAGATGCCGGAGCGGATGACTACGTCACCAAACCGTTCGATGGAAATGTGTTGCTCGCTCGAATTCGAGCCGTCCTGCGAAGAAGTCGGGTCGTTAACCTACAATACGGTCCACTCCGTTACGATGAAGAGTGTGGGCGCATCTTATATGAAGAACAGGAAATCATTCTGACGCCAAAAGCAACAGCCATCTTGAAGCTATTTCTTCAGCACCCGAATCGTTTGTTCAATCGCTTAGATTTGTATGATCTCGTCTGGCCGTACTCTGCCGAATCTGACCCCCGTACAGTCGATGCACACATACGCATGATTCGAGAAAAGTTAGGGGACGCAGGCTTTCCAATCGATGATTATTTGAAGACGGTATGGGGACGTGGGTATCGATGGACCGAGGAGCGTTCCGGATGAGACGCAGTCGTAATAGCTTACCGTTCCGAATCAGCCTCGTCTTCCTGTTGTCTACGTTGTTGATTGAAGGAGTCTTATTCTTGCTCCTTTACCACACACTACTTGGGGAACGCGTGACAGAAGAAGTCCATCGATTAGAATCACGGGCTGAGAGTCATGCGAATGTATTGGCGATGAACTTTTCCGAAGAGACAATCGGTCATGTGGCTACCATGGAAAGTGAGACGGACACAAAAGTTGCCATCACTGACCCAGCACATGATCTTCTTCAAACGTCCCGTTCTTTTCCACAGGTACTGGTCGATACCGTCGAAACGAAACGACGTGCAGGTCCATTCGATGATACGACTGTTCTAGAGGACGACTGGGAAAACGAGCCGTATTTAAGCGTTCGTACGCCGATCACGGATGATCTCGATACACGGTATGGGTACGTCTACATGTTTTTACCGACTGAGATCATTCATGGAATCAGTCATCGCCTTCAGTTGCGATTTCTGTATATCACGACCATCGCACTGGTGACGACCGTGCTGACCTTCATCCTGCTGAGCCGCCTCATTTCGAAACCAATTCAGTCACTGAAACAAGCGACCGAGAACGTACTGACGAATCCCGATAACCTACAGCTACCAACGAATCGCGTTGACGAAATCGGTGAGTTGGCTCGCTCCATCGAGGCCATGTCCGTGGAGTTGGCTCGCTTACGTCGCGAACGACATCAATTTTTGTCCGATCTCTCACATGAAATCAAGACCCCTCTCACTTATTTGAGGGGATATGCCGAGATTGCTTCGAAAGAAAGCACACCCGAACCGCTACGCAATCAATCCATCCAGACAATTTTAGATGAGAGTCGTTCGCTCACAGAACTGGTGGAAAATGCGTTTCAATTGGCTCAACTCGACGAAAACACGTTCTTGTTACATCGAGAAGAAGTTTCTGTCACGACGTTTTGTGAGGATTTACGACGAATGCTCGATACGATGTTCCGAATGACGACGATTCGGTTCGCTGCTTCTCCGAACATAGAACAAGCAGACATCACGCTCACATTGGATCGACATCGCATGCTTCAGGTCTTCCGGTCCATTGCCCACAACGCGATTCAGCATAGTGAGGCGACACATGTTTCACTTCATTCTAATACTTCAGACGCTTATCTCGTCTTGACCATCACTGACGACGGAAAGGGAATTCCTGAAGAAGATCTCCCACACATTTTCGACCGTCTGTACCGTGTTGAAAAATCACGATCTCGTCAAACTGGTGGAAGCGGACTCGGACTCGCCATCGCCAAGCAAATCGTCACACGGCATGGTGGGACGTTGACGGTATCTTCGGATACAACAGGTACCTCGTTCACCGTCGCCCTACCACTCAGCAAAAAGACGCCTCTCCAGTAATGGAAAGGCGTCTTTCGTCAGTCGAGTTCACCTGCATCAAGTTGTGTCTGCCACTTCTCGTCTATGAGCTCATATACGCTATTGTCAGATGTGACGAGCAGCATGCGCTCCTCTTTGATCGCCAATTTAATCGGCACAGCATCCGCTTGAAACTCTGGAAGATCGAACGTCTCTGTAGACTCATCGTCTAGATTGAAACGAACCCCTTCGAAAGAACCATCTGTCTGTCGTACGTATGCCAACTGCCCCTCATCCGCTCCGACCGTAATCACCTGTTCTGATTCAACGAGTGGCTCGAACGAATCTCCAAAGTCCTTCGAAACGAGGATACCGGACGGTCCGTATAAGAAGACCCGCTCCGCTTCCGTCGCGTCGGCGACAATCCCTGCCACCTGCTCACCCTCTACCCCAGATCCTCGCATCGACTCGAACGATCTTCCGCCATCGTCCGAACGATAGAATCCAGGTTCTAGCTCTGACGTCGCTTCCTCAAGGTAGACGTACAACATTTCCGTCGCATAACCCGCACTCATGTAATGAAAGTCTGCCTCTCCCTCCAGTGCCCGTACGTCTAATGTCATGCCATGGTCTTTCCCGTATAACACACCGAGTGGATTTTGGAAGTCGGTACGTCGGTCGGGATGACCACTTGCATAAAATCCATCCTCGACGAGTTCGAATCCCATATAGTCATGACGATTCGTCGGAAGTGTATACCAGCCATCTTCACGATATTCCATCAATCCGGCATGCGTTGCAATGACCGGACGGTTATCGTCTTGCCAAAATCCAGCCCCGTGAATATGAGAAACCGTTTCATCGGATCTCACACGCTGCCACTCGTCTTTTGTAGTTGTCGTCACGTTCTCGGATTGACTCGTGTCCGACGGTGCTTCTTCCGTTCCACAAGCCGTTAAAAGCAGTGGAGTCAGGAATAGTGATAGTATCAACATTCGTTTCATCTTGATCCCTCCATCTCTAGCATCCCGTCTAGCATACTGACTAAAGGTGAAAGAAATGTTAAATCTTCAAAAGTCGAGCGTTGATTGCGACAATAACTGTGCTTAAACTCATCAAGACGGCACCGATGGCTGGGGACAAGATGATTCCAATCGGAGCCAGAACGCCTGCAGCAAGCGGGATGGCGACGATGTTATACCCGGCTGCCCACCACAAGTTTTGAATCATCTTACGATACGTGTTCTGTGAAAGCTCCAAAATCGATAGGACATCTTTCGGATTACTGCGGACGAGGACAATATCTGCCGTTTCGACGGCAACGTCTGTCCCGCTCCCGATTGCGATGCCGACATCCGCTTGTGCTAAGGCAGGTGCGTCATTGATTCCATCTCCGACCATCGCTACTTTGCTGCCATCTTTTTGGACGTCTTTCACTTGGTTCGCCTTGTCGTCCGGTAATACTTCGGCATACACGTCATCGATACCGAGCTGACCCGCGACCCAATGCGCGACCTTCTCGTTGTCACCCGTCAACATGATCGAGCGAATGCCTTTTTCATGAAGTGCCTCGACGGTCTCTTTCGCTTCTTCCCTCACCAGATCGGCCATCGCAATCATCCCGACCCATTCTCCGTCTTTCAAAACAAAGACGACGGTCTTTCCTTCTTCCGAGAGTCGTGCAAACGTCTCCTCATCAATTTGAATGTGTTGATCGCGGATATGTCGCGGACTGACGACTTGTATATGCGCACCGTCAACCGTTCCTTCCAATCCGACACCTGTCATCGAACCGAAGTCGTCGACAGCCGCCAGTTTCAATTCCCGTCTCTCGGCTTCTCTTAAAATCCCTTGCGCGAGAGGATGTTGCGACTCACGCTCAACTGCTCCTGCGAGTTGCAACACGTCTTCCTCCTTATAAGGCGAGTTCGCCTGTATGTCCGTGACGCCGAAATTCCCTTCCGTCAGCGTACCGGTCTTATCGAAAATGACGGCATCGAGTCGACGCGCCTCTTCAAATTGAGTCCGATTGCGGATGAGAAGACCTTGTTTTGCCGATAATGCTGTCGAGACGGCGACGACCAGGGGTGTCGCCAGTCCAAGTGCATGGGGACATGAGATGACCATGACCGTTACCATCCGTTCGATCGCTGTCCCGACTGAGTAGCCGAGCATGAACCAGATGGTGAACGTGATGACCCCAGCGGCAATTGCGATATAGAACAAATATTTTGCCGCCCGGTTCGCCAGATTTTGAGCCCGCGACTTCGATTTTTGTGCCTCACTCACCAATTCAACCACTTTTGACAAGTACGTACTTTCTCCCGTACCAATCGTTTCAATCGTCAAACTCCCTTCTTGGTTGATCGAACCCGCAATGACATCTTCACCTTCTGTTTTTTCGACCGGTACCGATTCGCCGGTTAACATCGACTCGTCGATGGTTGTTCGTCCTTTGATGATTTTCCCGTCCACGGGTACCTGCTCCCCCGGTTTGACGAGGATTCGGTCTCCTTCCTTCAGTTCAGAGATAGGAACGTCTTCCGTTTCTTCCCCATTGATGCGATGCGCTTCGTTCGGTAGAAGCTGCACGAGTTGTTCCAACGCGTTCGACGCTCCCATGACAGAACGCATCTCAATCCAATGGCCGAGTAGCATGATCACAATCAATGAAGCGAGTTCCCAAAAGAAGTCATGTCCGCTTCCATAGCCAAAGACGACAGCTGCACTATAAAAGTAAGCGACGCTGATCGCCAAGCCAATAAGCATCATCATGCCCGGGCTACGCTCTCTTAACTCTTCCACACTTCCTTTTAAGAACGGCCACCCGCCGTATACATACACAATCGTCGCCAATACAAATAAGATTGTCTTTTCAAACGGAAAATCGAGTTCAAACCGCAGCCATTCTTGAATCATGTCCGATAACAATAAAATCGGAATCATCAGCCCGAGCGATACGAAGAAACGTCGTTTGAAATCGTCAATCATATGCTCGTGTCCGTGTCCGCCATGATGAGACTCGTGACTCTCCTCATGATGTCCATGGTGTTGATCGTGTGCATGTTCCATCATTCATCCTCTCCTTTACACGGATTGTATACCTCTATTCGGTATGCGATTAAACAGATTTGGACTTTCATGTTTCTTTCACAATTAGGTGGTACAACAAAGTGAGGACTGAACAATGAAGGAGTGTTATAGCATGAAATCGAAAGGAATATGGTTTCTGTTGACGGGGATTTTAATTGGAGGCATCCTCGTTTTACTAATCGTCCTTTTCAACGGGACATGGAACCATAACAACAATATGGACCAAGATCATATGATGGGAAACGATTCGGCAACGGGTCAGATGGATGATCACATGATGGGTGATAATGGAATGGGTGGCAATAACGGACCGATGGGACACGGAGCGATGCAAGAGCTCCAAGCAACGGATGAACCGACACAGCCGCTTCCGATTCCGACTGCCTTACAGCCAAATCGTGTCACGGGAGACACGGTCTACTATACGGTGGAAGCAACTAAAGGCACGTCACAATTTTTCAAAGACGGCAAGAAATCGGAAACGTTCGGCTATAATGGAGACTTACTCGGACCAATGATCGAGTTACCGAAAGGAAAAACAGTCGTAATCGATACCATCAATCGATTGGATGAACCGACAACGTTCCACTGGCACGGACTCGTCATCCCTGCCGACATGGACGGGGGACCTCATCAGACCGTCGCACCAGGTGAACAGGCACAAGTTCGACTCGACATCGATCAAGAACCTAGTACACTGTGGTTCCACCCCCATCCGATGGGATTGACAGCCGAACAAGTTTATAAAGGGCTCGCCGGTCTTCTTTATGTGACCGACGATGCACAGAACGGTCTCCCGAATGAATATGGAGTCGACGACATCCCGCTCATCGTACAAGATCGACTCTTCACGCCGAACGGTGAGTTGGATTATGATGCCCATATGAACGTTGATGGAACGACGGGGGATACCATTCTTGCGAATGGAGCCATCAACACGACGTTCGACGTTCAAACCGAGACGTTACGAGTGCGACTAGTCAACGGTTCGAATGCGCGCGATTTTGATTTTACGTTATCTAACGAGGCCGAGATGACGCAGATTGCGACAGACGGAGGGCCGTTAGAACGCCCGATTCCCTTAGAGACCCTCACGTTGACACCAGGTGAACGGGCCGAGGTACTGATTGATTTTTCACAAGTTGAAGATGTCGCCGCCTTAAAAGCGGACGGGGTGACATTCACCACGTTTCGTGTCGGTGAACTTGACAAGGCGTCCATTAAGATTCCGGTGACCGAAACGATGGAGCGCTTGACAGATGAGACAGCAGACCGCCGCCTCACCCTTTTTGGAATGGGTAACATGGTTTCAATCAACGGAAAGACCTATGATCCGGAGCGTATCGACATCGAAGCGAAACGCGGAGACACCGAGGTATGGGAAATTGAAAATAAGCCGGATATGATGGGTGGGATGACACATCCTTTCCACATCCACGGCGTCCAGTTCCGAGTCATTAGTCGAGACGGCAACCCACCATCCGATCAGGAAAAAGGGTGGAAAGATACGGTAGCCGTCGCTCCGGATGAACGAGTAAAGATTGAAATCACCTTCACGAAAACCGGCACATTTATGTATCATTGTCACATCCTCGAGCATGAAGAAAATGGGATGATGGGACAAGTAAACGTGACCGAATGACCGACACCTCTCTGTTCTATCAGCGGAGAGGTGTTTTGTATCCGTCCTGATTTCGATACGTTTCTGCTAGGACTATTGCCTGTATAGGGATTCCTTCTCAAATGTCGTATACTAGTTGTGAATGCATGTACAAATGTTCGCGAGGAGGTAGGTCCATGCGCCGATTCCATAGGATTAGGCAGAAACGCTCCGCTCGTCAAAAACAGCAACGCCATACGTTCTCCATCGCTTCCATCGTGGAAGAAGTACAGGATGCGATGTGTTATATCGATTTCTCAAGATGTCGTCTGTATTCGAATGATTCTCTTCGGCAATGGTACCCTTCTATGACAACACAATCTTTTGACACATTGGAAACATTGACTCGTTATGTATATACCACGTTGGAACAGCATGGGGCGGATTCCGCACAAGTCATGCACCTCATCCAGGAATTGCTCGAATGTGCGACCGAAACGGATCCAAGGATGACTTCACGTCGTCTGCGTTCTAATGACAAGACGCTACATTTGATTTTCAACTTCACGCGGACACCACGTGGCGTTTTCATCATGTGGCGCGACCAAACGGAAGCCGTCCGCTTTGAAGAACGTAAAGACAGTTTCCTTGCCGAACTGTCTCATGATTTCCGCACGCCATTGACTGCCATCCATGGATATACGGAGCTACTCATGACACGCCATCAAGGTTCGGAAAAATCGTATCAGATGCTAACACAAGTCAAACAAGAATCGGAACGGCTGGAGCGGCTCGTCGATAACTTCCTCGATTATCAAAAAGAACGATACACGGCTGATCAACTGACCGTGACGACGTTCGCACTCCGTCCTCTTTTAGAGGATGTCATGTCGAGCTATCAGACGACCTCCTCGCTTCATACGGTGACGTTTGAAACGAATGATGTCTTGATTCAAGCAGATGAAGAAAAGTTACGGCAATTGCTCCATAACCTCATTGGTAACGCCATCAAGTACTCTCCTGATGGCGGGACGGTCCATACGAGCGTATTTGAAAGTGCTGGCACGGTAACTTTATCTGTATCCGATACCGGGATTGGGATTCCAGAAGAAGCACTTCCCTACGTATTTGATGAATATTACCGTGTCGAATCCGCCGCCCACCAAGCCATAAAAGGAACAGGTCTCGGTCTACGAATCTGCAAACGAATTGCCGAAGCCCACGGTTGGGTAATTCATGCGGACTCGGTATACGGAGAAGGCACCACCTTTACAATCGAGCTTCATACCAGACAGAGCTGTCCATTGCTGCCATCCCCTAAACATTCGGTTTCGTTCGACTGATTTAACTAAATCAGGCGAGAATTCTCCCTCCTCTAAGCGTCTCGGGGCGAAGCCCGGCGTAGGTGGGAGATGAATCGCCCGGTCCAATACTCGTTTCCCCTTGTGACAGATGTGACGAACAAAGGTTCGTGATTCCGTCAGATTCTCCCTCCCCTCCACGGGTATCGGATGAGGAGGACACATCACGATCTTCGGAAGGGAGGAGGGACGGACATGCTGAAGGGCTACACATACCGGCTCCACCCGACGCCTGCACAGGCCGAGTTCCTCATCAAGACGATCGGCTGCGCCCGGTTCATCTACAACAAGCTGCTCGAGGACCGCATCGCCATCCGCGATGAGGCGAAAGCGGGGATCGTGACGAGACGGAAACCGGCGACACCCGCCTCCTACAAGCCACTGTTCCCGTTCCTCGCCGAGGCGGACAGCCTCGCGCTCGCGAACGCAAAGCTGAACCTCGACACCGCGTTCGCGAAGTTCTTCGCCGGGACGGGCGGCTTCCCGGCCTTCAAATCGAGACGGCGGTCGCGCGCCTCCTACACGACGAACAACCAGCACGGTACGATCCGCATCGAGAACGGCAAGGTGAGACTTCCTAAAATCGGCTTCGTGAAGTTCGAACAACATCGCTCGTTTGAGGGCGTCATCCGGTCGGCGACGGTGTCGATGACCAAGACGGGCAAGTTCTTCATCTCCCTCCTCGTCAAACAGGACGATGCACCATGGATCCCAGCCGAGAACAAGGTCGGGATCGATCTCGGTTTGGAGCACTTCGCCGTCATGACGAACGATGCGATGGTCTCGGAGAAAATCGAAAACCCACGTCTCCTTCGTAAGTCCGAGGCGAAGGTCAAGAAGGCGCAACGGGCGCTGTCGCGAAAGAAGATCGGAAGCAAGAATCGTGAAAAAGCCAAATTACTTTTGGCCAAGAAACACGAAAAGATCGCCAACCAACGCAAGGACTTCCTTCACAAACTGTCAAGACGGATCGTTGACGAGAACCAAGTCATCGTCGTGGAGACATTGAAGTCGGAGGACATGATGCAAAACCATAAGCTCGCCAAATCGATTGCAGATGTCAGTTGGTACGAGTTCGTCCGGCAACTCGAATACAAATCAAACTTCTACGGACGGACGCTCATCAAGGCGGATCAATGGTTCGCATCCACTCAAATCTGTTCCACTTGCGGTGTAAAAGGCGAGAAGAAGGCGATGGATGTCCGTGAATGGACGTGTGCCTGTGGCGCGCATCATGACCGTGACATCAACGCGAGCATCAACCTGTTGATGTTGGCAAACTAAAACGAATTCCTTCAGGGTGGGAACCACCCGACGAGCTTGGTAAACAATCGTGGCTAATAAAAGTACGGTCTTCCCAAGAAGCTCCCACTTCAATTTGTGAAGCAAATAAGTGGTGAGTAGTTCACTCGGTCGAACGTTTTTGTCTTACCTCAATTTGAGAATGAAGTGTCTACCTTTTGGGAATAAAGAAGTGTCGAAGAGAGGAGGAAATGAAGATGAAACAACGTGGCTACTTATCGATTCCCGTCGCCGTCGTATTCGCCGTCGTTTTCGGGCTCACCCTCGATAATTGGTGGCTCGGCATTGGAATTGGTATCGCTATGTTTTTTGCGTTTCGAGGAACAAAGAAGAAAGCGTGAAAAGATAATGAACATTTACACACCTTCAGATTGACAATTATTTGAAGACTGCTACCGTTAATGTATAGTCTATCGAAAAGGTCGTGAAGGAATGACGCTCACCGTCTTGTTGCTCAATGCTTGTGTCGCATTCACCGGATTTTATATCATCTCGAAGATTTATCATTCTTCGCTTTTTAATTCGTACCGTCTTCGTAGTTCTGTGATTGGAATACTCGCCGGTGCACTCGGTCTGTTTTTGATGTATAACGCCGTAGAAGCTAACGATATGGTCCGTGTGGATTTACGTCACTTACCGCTCGTGTTGCTTGCTTTTTATGGTGCTCGTTTTCCTTTATTCATTGCGACACTTGTCATCGCCAGTACACGATTTTTGTTCGGAATGACCGAGCAGGCCGTGATTGCGTTTATCGCGACGTTCATCGTCAGCATCGGGATGCTCTGGATTCATCGGCTGCTTCGGGAGCGACTCTTCTTACAGAGTATCTTTTTGAACGTATGGGCGCTCTTCATTATTTCGATTGCCGTCTATATCAATATGGGTTGGAGCACAGCCTATGTATCCCTCGTCTTGTCCATTTGGATGATTGGCATGCTCGTCGGTCTACTCTCGAGTATCCTCACCATCGATTTAGAACAGACGACCCGCCGTGCCATCGAGTACAAACAGTCGTCTGAACGAGACCATTTGACCGGTCTATACAATCGACGTGTGTGGGATCGATATACGGCTTCCATCGGGCAAGAGAATCGGACGTACAATGTACTCGCGCTCGATATCGATCATTTTAAACATGTGAACGATACATATGGTCACGGAAACGGTGATCTCGTCTTACAACAGTTCGCCAACATCTTAAAAGTCGAGACGCGTGCCCATGACACTGTCGCACGAATCGGTGGCGAAGAATTCGTCATCTTGATGTACGACTTGACGCCAGAGAAGGTAGACAAAGTGGCCAACCGGATACGAGAACGGATTGCTGGTGAACTATTCCACTTGAACGATTTTCCACCGATTCAAATCACGACGTCTGTCGGGGTCGCACACGGGACCTCGCTTCCCATCAAGCGGATGGTCGATCTTGCGGATTCGGCGCTCTATCAAGCAAAACATGAAGGGCGCAATCAAGTTGTTGTCTCGACCTATGACACACCACAACCGATCATGACATGAACAAACCCCGCTTCAAGTGAAAGCGGGGTTTGTTGTACTCATTTTGTAAACCGTTCAACCTCATCTGTCATGATGGCCGAAACCGCTATCAGGGGCAGGTCCTTCACATCGTTAATCGTGTAGAGCCGTGTCTCGAGCGTCGTCTGTTGTATCTGATCCCATGCTTTCGAACCGATAAATGCAGGCTGGGCGTGAATCGCCTCGGCCCGAATCGTTTCAGCGAACGAGACGGTGTCCGACTCACCCGTGAGTGTCAACACTGCAAGCCGGGCGACTGGTGCCACATCTCGCATTCGGACGAGCGTTTCACGATTGAATGAGGAGAACACGACACGGTCACCGAGTTCAAACTCGTTGACAGCAAACCAAGCGAGACGTTCGATCCCTGGATACGCATATTGATCCGTCTTCAATTCAATATTCAGGGTGACGTTGCTTCGTTCAATCAGTCCGAGCACCTCTTCTAACGTTGGGATGCGTTCATAGCCGTCAATCTTCAACTGGCGCAACTCCTGAAGCGTCATGTCTTTCACCCATCCCGTTCCATTTGTCGTCCGGTCGACGGTTTCGTCATGAATGACGACGAGACGCCCGTCCTTCGATAGCTGTACGTCCAGCTCGATTCCGTCCACATAGGGAAGAGCTGCCTCGAACGCGGACAATGTATTTTCCGGGTAATTGGCGCTATAGCCGCGATGTGCGTAAATCAACATGTCACTGCCCCAAGGTGGAAGTTGTCTCATCGGCCGCACGCTTCAATGCTTCTTCGACCGACACCCCTTGATACAAACTTTCCATCGCGTTGACGACACTTTGACGTGATTGCGGGAACGTCGAGATGAGCGCTCCTTGTGTCGCCGGTGATGGTTTCGTCTCACTGAGTTGGTCGACCGTCACTTTCAGTTGTGGATATTTCGCCCACATTTCTTTTACGATCGGTTCATTGTATGCTTCCGGATTGATGGCGAAGTAGCCTGTGTCAACATGCCACTGTGCTTGCGCTTCCGTTGAAGCGACATACTTCATGAACTCCCATGCGCCTTCTTTCGTCTCTTCGGCAATGCCATCACCCATCCAGAGCGATGCCCCGCCGATGACGACGCCTTGACGCTCCGCTTCAGTCGGTACCGGTAAGTACGATGCGCCGATTTCAAAGTCCGCGTTGTCTGCTACCGTACGGATTCCTGCTGACGAATCAAGGTACATGGCAACTTTTCCAGATTGGAATGCCGCGCGCATGTCGTCCCAGTTTTGACCGACGTTTAGGAATGTCTTCTCATCGTACATCTCTTTGATGAGATTGAACGCGTTCTGTCCTTCTTCGCCATCAAACACGGCTTTCGTCGGGTCTCCGCTTCGTCCATTGTCATTGTCGACATACAGTCCACCTTGTGCGGCCAAGAGCTGTTCAAAGAACCAACCGTAGTTGAGCATCGTGAAGCCGGTCTGACCGTCCGTTGTCAACTTCTTCGCCGCCTCTTTCAACTCGTCATATGTGCGTGGTGCTTTCTCTGGATCGAGCCCTGCTTTTTCAAACGCCTCTTTGTTATAGATGAGGATCGGTGTCGAAGAGTTGAACGGCATCGAGTATTGCTTCCCATCGACCTGATAATAACTCAAGATGTTCTCTTCCCATACGCTCGTGTCAAAATCCTCTTTGTCGATGAACTCTTGAACTGGTGTGATTTTGTTCGAATCGATCATGTATTTCGTCCCGACCTCGAACGTCTGCATGATGGCTGGCGCGTCTTCCGAACCGGCGACCGCATTGAATTTCGTCAACGCTTCCTCATATGTTCCTTGGAAGACCGGTTTGACTTCATAGTCGTCTTGCGAAACGTTGAACGCATCGACTTGACTGTTTAAAGCCGTCTCCAAGTCCCCACTCATCGCATGCCAAAAGACGACTTCTGTCTTTCCGTCTTCTGTCGTCGCCGCGACGGGTGCCGCTTCTTCACTGCCACATGCCCCGAGTAATAACACCGAACTTGCCAACCCTGCGAATAATCCTAACTTTTTCATTTGTCATATCCCCCTATTATTTGATAGCGCCTTGCGTCAATCCTTCTTGCAAGTGCTTTTGTCCTGCGAACAACAATACAAGTGTCGGAATGATAATCAAGATGACTGCTGCCATGACGACGCCCCAATCCGAGGCGACTTCGTTCGACTGCATCTGTTTGATGCCGATTTGGACCGTCCGCGCCTGTTCCGTGTTCGTGACGAGAAGCGGCCATAAGTACATATTCCAAGTCGTCAAAAAGCTGTACACCGACAATGTGACGAGCGGTGTCTTCGATACCGGCAAGACGACGTTCCAAAAGAATCGGAAGCGACTGATCCCGGCAATTTGGGACGCCTCGTACATTTCATACGGAATCGTTTTGAACTGTTGCCGAAGTAAGAACGTCCCGAACGCAAGTGCGAAGAACGGCACAGACAGTCCCCAGACGCTATTCAGCCAGCCGAGCGACTGGATCGTCAAAAAGTTCGGGACCATCGTCGCTTCCCATGGCACCATCATCGTCGCCAAGAAGAGCATAAAGATGAGCCCTTTTCCTTTAAAGTCGATGAAGACGAACGCGAATGCTGCAAGACTCGATAATACGACCTGTCCGACCATCACGAGGAGCGCGACAATCAAACTGTTGAGCAGGTACGTCATCATCGGGATGCGTTCGAACGCGGCCACATAGTTTTCCAATGAAGGTTCACGTGGAAGGAGATGTCCCTGGAGCACCTCCTTCCCGTCCATCAGACTGATCGAAAACGCATAGGCGATTGGAAACAGCATGACGATGGCGCTCAAGACGAGTAAGACATAGACGCCAACATTCCGTAGTCTCATTGGTAATGCACCTTCCTTTCAACCAATTTAAATTGGATCCATGTCAACAAAAGGACGGCGATGAATAGGAGCACGGCCTGGGCACTGGCACTGCCGACGTTATAGTTGATGAACGCATCTTTGTAGATGGCATAGACGATGACATTCGTCGCATTCGTCGGTCCACCTTTCGTCAATAAATCAATCTGTCCAAACGTCTGGAAGGCGTTGATCAGCGAGATGATCCCGACAAAGAAAAGTGTCGGCGACAACATCGGGATGGTGATCGCCCGAAGCTGTGTCCAATAACTCGTTCCGGCAATGTCCGCACTCTCATATAACGTCCGATCGATGTTTTGCAGACCGCCAAGTAGAATCAAGAACGTAAAGCCGATGTTCATCCAAACGGTCGCAAGTGACACGGAAAGGAGCGCATATTGTGGATCGAGGAGCCACTGTACACCGCTTGCCCCCACAGCCTCGAGGAACCGGTTGAAAATACCGATTGACGGATTGTACATGAACATCCAAATGACCGATGACGCCGCGACGCTCATCCCCATCGTCGCCGAGAACGCTGTTCGAAAGATGCCAATGCCCTTCAGTTTCTCATTGGCGAGGAGTGCGAGACCGAGCGCAATGAGAATCGTGAGCGGGACCGTCAAAAGGACGAATCCGACTGTCGCCTGAATGCTTTGCCAAAATGCGGCACTCGTGAACAGCGTGCTGTAATGACCGACTCCGACAAATTCGAGTGGTGTCCCCTGTGTGTCGGTCCGGAAAAAGCTTAAATAGATCGTTCGCAACAGCGGATAGACGAGAAAGACACCGAACAAGATGATAGACGGAGACAAGTACAACAGACCGCTCGCCGCGTCAGATAGCCGTGTCCGGGCTTTCTCTCTCGGTAAGGCGACCGTCATTGGAACACCTCCAACGCCTCAAATAGTTTCGGTTGTCGTGGCTCGATGCGCTGTCCGTTCGTATCAAATAGCGACATCTGTTTCGAATCCACATAACACGCTACCTTTTCGCCGACCGTGAGCGGCCATTGTCCCGGCCATTTTGCCAACCATTCGTTCCCTCCGACGTCAAAGGCGAGAATCGTCTCGGTCCCGAGCACTTCAATATTTTTCAGTTCTGCGTAAAATGTCACATCTTTGTCCGCTGGCTTGATTTGCTCAGGACGGACACCGAGTGTCGCCTGTGATACTTCCGTCAAGGCATTTGGGTGGAAGATGCGACCGTCCGATGCCATCCAGCCTTTTTCTTGTCGCGTGACCTCAACTAGGTTCATTGGAGGTGACCCGATAAAGGAAGCGACGAACGTATTCGCCGGTTTGTTATATAAGTCGAGCGGCTTTCCGACTTGTTGCACTTCCCCCTCATTGAGGAGCATGATGCGGTCCGCCATCGTCATCGCCTCGACTTGGTCGTGAGTGACATAAATCATCGTCAATCCGAGTTTTCGCTGTAACTGGCGAATCTCTGAACGCATCTTTGCCCGTAGCTTCGCATCTAAGTTCGAGAGCGGCTCATCCATCAGGCAAATCGGTGCCTCAGTCACGATGGCACGTGCCAAGGCGACACGCTGTCGCTGACCTCCAGATAGCTCACGCGGTTTCCGTTTCAGGTAATCGGTGAGCCCGAGTGTTTCCGCTGCCTGTAGGCAACGCTCCCGCTGTTCAAGCTTCGTCAGTCCTTTCGTATGTAGACCGAACGTGATATTTTTCTCCACCGTCATATGTGGGTAAAGGGCGTAGTTTTGGAACACCATCGACAAGTGACGCTCACTCGGCTTCATCCCGTTCGCCGCCACACCGTCGATGCGAAGCGTTCCGCTTGTGATGGATTCGAGCCCGGCTATCATCCGAAGCATCGTACTCTTCCCGCAGCCGGACGGACCGACGAGTGCGAAGAACTCTCCTGCTTCAATCGTCACGTCAATCCCTCGAATGACTTCCGTCTCCCCGAATGATTTTGTCAGTTGTTGTAGTTGAATCGATTTCATGCTAATTCCTCCTTCTGACTTTGTACGTTCCAAAGTCGTTCATCCCCGGTCGATACGGCGAATGCCCCATGATCGAGGGCGCGATGCACATCAATCGGTTGACGAATCATGCCACCCGTCACAATCGGAAAGGAGACTTCCTGGGAAATCTTCTCGACCACGCTCGGAATCAGACCCGGCATAAGTTCAATCGCATCCGGTTGTTGCGCCTCTGCGAGCTTGAGTCCGCTCGTGACCGCGTCCGAGTCGACGAGAAAGAGTCGTTGTACCGTCAAGAGCCCCGCTCGCTTCGCATGCTGGAGCACGGATGCTTTCGTCGTGACAATCCCATCGGCACCGACACGTTTGGCAAGATAATCGATTCCGTCCCGGTCGAGGCTGATGCCATTGATTCGCTCAGCGTGGAGGAAGACCGTTCGATTCTCTCGCTTTAAGTGCGCCACATAGCGGTCGAGCGTACTGAGCGTTCCCATCATGAGAAACGTCGTCGTCACATCCGTCCGTAAAAACGTCTCGATTTGTTTTGGACTTTTGATGGAGGCAATCATCCGTTCTTGCCCAATCCGTTCAATCGCATCATTCACTTGAATCATCCTCTCTTCAAAAAAGGACCAACAGAAACGACACGTCATCAACGTACGGGCTTCTGTTGGTCTCTCAAAGGTTCTACCGGTAACTATTCACTTGGAGTGAGGGGGTCTCACAGCTCTTATCGTAACGAATGATTGTAAAGCTATGATAAAGGAATTGCTAAGTTTCATGAAGAGAACGTAAAAAAAACCGATTCACGGGGAATCGGTCAACGTCTTTTCGGCTTTCGCTAAGATGTCGGCTTTCACGTCATCATCCCGCCCTTGCCAATTGCGGACCATCATCTTCATCCGCTGGTTTTTCGAGAATCGTTCTTCGTGACGATCGATGAATCGCCAATAGAGGGCGTTGAACGGACAGGCATCGTCTTCTGTTGTATGTTTCGGGTTATATGGACAATCTCGACAATAGTCACTCATCCGATCGATATATTTTCCCGAAGCGACATACGGTTTTGTGGCGAGCTTTCCACCGTCCGCATGAAGGGCCATTCCAAGAACGTTCGGTAAGACGACCCAGTCATAGGCATCGATGTACATCTCGTTGAACCAGTCGCTCGTCTGTTGCGGTGAAATCTCGAACAATGTCGCATAGTTTCCGAGCACCATCAGTCGCTGGATATGATGATTGTGGGCATGCGCGACGACCGGTTTCAAACTTTGATGCAGACAGTTCAAATCCGTCTTCGCATCCCAGAAGAAGTACGGTAAGTCGCGTTCATGCTTGAACGTGTTCACGTCTTCATAACCGGGCATGACAGCGAGATAGACGGCGCGCATATATTCCCGCCAACCGAGGATTTGCCGGACGAATCCTTCAATCGACGATAGCGGTGCATCCGCCTGACATGCCGCATCAACGACTTCTCGCGGTGTCAGTAGACCGATATTGATGGCAGCTGACAACAGGCTGTGCGACATCTCGGGTTCATCCGTCATCATCGCATCTTGATACGGGCCGAACGTCTCAAGACGCTCTTCTACGAACCGTTTTAGCGCACGTCTCGCCTCATGATGTGTGACCGGCCAATGGAACGGGGTCACCTCTCCTGGATGCTCCGAGAACGTTGACTCGACTTTTTCGATGACGTCTTTCGTGATCGAATCTGGACGGAAATGGATGGCAGATGGAAACGATAGTCCTTCTTTCGGTGGTTTTCGGTTATCCGTATCAAATGACCATTTTCCACCGCGAGGCTTCCCGTCTTCGAGTAATACGTCGAATCGCTTACGCATGTAACGATAAAAACGATCCATTCGCCACGGTTCATTCCCGAGCGTCTCGGTCGCTTCCTCTTTTGATAAGTAGAAGAGCGGGACATCCGTATGTTCGACAAGGTGATGTTTCTTACCGAACTGTTTCAGTTTTTTCGCCATCGGTTCGTCCGTGACGGCGGTGATATGAATTTCGTCCGGATTGTACTGTTTCACATGGTTGTCCCACGCCTCTTGGAACGAATCCGCCTCATGATAATCCACGGTATATCCTTTATCACGCAATTCTTCCGCAAAGTGGCGCATCGCAGAGAAGATCAGGACGAGCTTTTGTTTATGGTACGGACGCCACGTCGCGCGCGACGTCGCCTCAATCATGACGATGACATCATCTTCTTTCATATCCTTCAGCATCGCAAGCTCGTGCGAGAGTTGGTTGCCGAGTATCCAAAATGAACGCATGTTGTTGACTCCTTTGTCTCATCGATGTGCTACAATCGAGCTACTTTCGAAGTGAGGTGATGATGTGTTACCACAAGTGCTACTGAAATGGATTGACAGTCAATACGAGAATCCAAGGGGTCCCGTCGGAAAGTATATCGGGGAAAAGATGGTACGCCAACACCGGGTCGAAGTCGAATGGACGATTGAACAGTTAGACATTCAACCTGGTACAACCGTTCTAGAGATCGGGTGCGGGGCCGGCGATGCGATGGCAACCATCCTTCAACGACATCCTGACGTACATGTCATGGGTATCGACCGATCTAAAACAATCATCGATTCAGCAAGACAGCGCAATCAGGCTTCGATTCATACAAAACGGGCCAACTTGATCCAAGGAGATTTGCATCAGCTCGAGGTGACGGACGCATCCATCGATCACGTGTTCAGCATTCACACACTATATTTCTGGAGAGATGTCACGACCGTTCTGTCTGAAATCGAACGCGTCTTGAAACCGAATGGCACCTTTGTCATCACCTACTGTGACGGGAAAGGTGATGTCGAATGGAACGACATCTCCGAGATGGTTCGGAATCAATTCATCCCCGCGGCGGTGAACCTCGGATTCAAGGACGTATCGGTACAACGTGGACCGGACTCCCGTGATTATCATACGGTCGCCGTTACGGGATGCAAACCGAGCTCTTAATCACTACCCGTTTTTCATTCGATCCTTTCACGTCAATCGGTTCGTTGGTGCTGAATGCGAAAACAGAAGGCTAAACCAATCGCAATCCATCGGTTTAGCCTTCTGACGTTATTTATAAAACTTGTACGTGTTCTTCCCGCTCGATTTAGATTGATACAGTGCAATGTCTGCCTCTTTCAATAATCGACCGAGGTCCGCCTGTTCGTCGGAATCATATTGAGCGATGCCGATGCTCGCTGATAACGGGAGATGGTCGTCCCATTCTTTCAATACATACAAGATCTGTTCAGCATACCCAATGACAGTCTTTTTGGATAACGCATGTGCGATTTTAATAAGGAATTCATCCCCACCTAAACGATACACTCTCGAATCAGGTATCGGCTCCATCAAACGTCTCAGACGAAGCGCCACTTCTTTCAAGACGAGGTCCCCTTCATCATGACCGAATGTGTCATTCACCCATTTGAACCCATCTAAATCAATTAAAAACAGTGCCCCACCTTGATTCGGATTCGTCTCAAAATAGTTAGACAAGTAATGTCGGTTATAAAGATCCGTCAATTCATCTCGTGAGGCACGACGTTCAAGTTCTAAATAGTAACTGAACATACGAACCACGCGCTTCAACAAGCGGACACTTTTTGAATCGTACTGGGCGCTTTTATGATTGGCGACACAGAGCGTACCGAAAATATCCCCGTTCTTCGTCAGAATCGGGATTCCCAAATACGACTTGATGTTCACTTCGCGTAGTAATGACTGAAGTCGCGTCGATTCAATCTGCGATTCGATGTCTTCATACATCAAAACTTCTCGTTGATTGAAATCGATTCGATTACATACCGTATCCTTCAAATCAAAGGACATGCCTTCTTCAAGTAGGATAGGAGAATCTTGTGAGGATAGTTTGAGTATATGTTGGGTGTCATTCTCAATTGACGTGAGATAGACTAGTTTATCTGGTACTATTTCTTTTGCTAACTCAATCAAGTCAATCGCTAGCTCATCAAAATTCCGATACATTTGAAACTCATATGAGTGCATATGGCACCTCCACTCGAAAAAAATCATCCATACTCATTATATCGAACTCTTCAACCGTTTCCTTTACTTACATCGAACAACATAAAAAAATACCTCGGACGCGGATTGGAACCCCTACGTCATGAGGCATTTTCATATAATCAGACTCATCCCCGACTCTTCCGTGTCAACGTCAATCCACCAAATCCACTGATGACAGCGATGTAAAATCCTAAATCATAGAACCAACCGGTATTGTTCACTTCATACACGCGATATGTGTCATTGAACAATCCTAAAATGAGTGACACTGGTGCAATCCATCCATGCCAGATGCCCCAGAAAAAACCTGCCGGATCCGTCGTGTACGTCCCGTCACCCGGAACACAACCTCCGAGTAGTGTAACAAGTGTCAGCATGATGAGTATGATTCCAAATCGTTTCATCTTTCATCCCTCCTATAATGGGTATTCCCGTTTCTCCTAAAAAAAGCACTGACAAACGTCAGCGCCAAAGTTGAACCGTATTCGCAAACTCGATATCTGTCGCCAATTCACCGTCAAGTGCATGAAGATCGAAATCTTCCCCATCGAGCCATTTTTGGAAGTCGAAGATGACCGGGTCACGGTCTCCACCGAGCGCAAACCAGGTCTCGAGCGTTTCAGGGAAATAAGCAGCCGTATGAATCGTTCCCGCCCAACTCCTGTACAATTCTGAAAAGACGCCCTTGTCGGTGTCGTTCATGAGACGGAATGCGCTCTCCGCATCTTGAATCAAGTGTTGCACGACTTTGATTTCCATCATGCGACGAGTCGAATCATCAAGATGATAGCGATTCTCGTGTTGGAGTAGTTCAAAATGGTTCGTACAGATATTCGATTCCCGTACTTGGATGTCTCGAGGCGTCGCCTCGATTACACGTGTTTTCGATGATTTGTCATGGACGACGTATGTGAATGACCCGCGATGCGGAATCTCTTTTAATAAATCGACTGCTTCTTCCACCGTCGCACATGTTTCTAGAATGATTCGTCCAATCATTTGACAGACAAATCCGTCCCCGGGTCGACGACGATTGATGAAATTGTAGCCCATGGCAAGTCCTTTTTCATTCATTCCGTCCATACGTCCGGTGACACGAGAGACCGGTCCGATGACCGCATACCCGTCATCCGGTTGAAAGACGTTGTATCGACCGTCATACGTCATCGGGTGATAATCGTAATTCCGAACGAGAAAGTTATCCCCCGTCAAAATCGAACAGCCGCTGATTGGATTGTTGACTCGAAAATGTCCGAAATGAAGTAACGTGTCATTGAGCGACAGCTTCAGCTCATCTTGTAACCCAATCAACTCTTCCCAAATCTTTGGAGCAAATTCATCGAAGGCAGCCTTCGCCTCAGTGGCATCAATCTCAAATCGCGGAACGCGTAGTTTCCACTGATCTGTCCGATTTTCGAGCAATTGACTGCGCTTAACATATTTTCCTTGAAATCGTCCGAAGTCATAATGACTTCCCCGAAACTGTGTCAGTTCACTAGAGAATTGTTGCATGAAAAAACCTCCCTTGCGCCCATTATAGCGGACGCACGAGAGGTCTGTCTGAAGTGAGACTGTTTATAACTTGAACTGTTGACTCATTCGTTGCATGTCCTCTGCCGTGCTCGACAAATCTTTGACGAGACGATTCATCGTCTCACTCGTCGCCGACATCTGTTCCGTCGAAGCAGCCACTTCCTCATTTCCGGCCGTACTTTCTTCTGAAATCGAAGCAATTTCAGACAGTCCATGTTGAATGTGGTCCTGGTTCGTCTTCACTCGATCGAGTTGGCCACGCATCGAACTCGTCAACTGTTGCATGTGACGAACGCTCTGTTCGATTTCAGTGAACGCACGCTTCGTCGATTCAAGTGTCGCTTTCCCTTCCTCTGCAGCCGTCATGCTCTCTGTAAAGGTTTGACCGAGCGCAATCGAGTTTTGTTTGACGCTTCCGACGATTTCCGAAATTTCACTGACAGACTCAGCGACACTATCCGAAAGTTTCCGAATCTCCGAGGCGACGACGGCAAACCCTTTTCCGTGTTCACCGGCCCGAGCCGCTTCAATCGCTGCATTGAGTGCAAGCAAGTTTGTCTGTTGTGAAATTTGACGAATCATCGTGACCAGTTCCGTCACCTCGTCCGCTTGCTGTTCAAAGTCGCGGACTTGTCCTTGTGATGTTTTCACTTGCGCATGAATGTGAGTCATTTGGTCGACGGCACTCTCCATGTAACGTAGACCATCCATCGTCACCCGACTGACGACTTCCGCCTGTTCACTCACTTGTTCTCCGTCTGATGTCGTTTGCTCGACAAGTGTCGAAAATTCATTCATATGTCCGTAAAGACGCATCGTCAAGACACTTTGATTCTCAACACCGCTTGCGATTTCTTCCATCGTATAGGCAATTTGGCGAGAGGCATCATTTACCTCTTCTGAGATACCTGAAACGTTGCCACTCTCATCCCGTACCGTCTGTGCCGACGTTTGAATGCCGGAAATCAAATCTTTTAACAGAAGTAGGCGAGAATTCTCCCTCCTCTAAGCGTCTCGGGGCGAAGCCCAGCGTAGGTGGGAGATGAATCGTCCGGTCCAAACATCTTTTCCCCTTGTGACAGATATGACGAACAAAAGTTCGTGATTCCGTCAGATTTTCCATCCCCCTCCACGGGTATCGGATGAGGAAGACACATCACAATCTTCTGAGGGGAGGAGGGACAGACATGCTGAAAGGCTACAAATACCGGCTCCACCCGACGGCGGTACAGGCCGAGTTCCTCATCAAGACGATCGGCTGCGCCCGGTTCATCTACAACAAGCTGCTCGAGGACCGGATCGCCATCCGTGAGGAGGCGAAAGCGGGGATCGTGACGAGACGGAAACCGGCGACACCCGCCTCCTACAAGCCCCTGTTCCCGTTCCTCGCCGAGGCGGACAGCCTCGCGCTCGCGAACGCGAAGCTGAACCTCGACACCGCGTTCGCGAAGTTCTTCGCCGGGACGGGCGGCTTCCCGGC